>NZ_JBFRJM010000013.1:0-36498 GCF_041468865.1 Vibrio sp. 10N.286.52.C3
GACATCGCCAGGCTTTAAATATCGTTACCTGTGTATACATGTAACAACATCTACAGTGTACTAATCTGTTGATGACAATTTTTTGGAGGGATGGCTGAGTGGTCGAAAGCACCGGTCTTGAAAACCGGCAACCGTTAATAGCGGTTCTAGGGTTCAAATCCCTATCCCTCCACCACCATTAGAAAGCCCGCTGAGAAATCAGCGGGCTTTTTTCTTATCTGCGATATACATAAATAAAAGGGGAAGGGCACTGACGTGCTCTTCCCTTTTTTGTATTTAAAACAATGACGACTAGTCCGCTAAATATTTCCCTTCTGCAACTTGCCAGAACGCTCGAATTAGAGGGTTATCTAGCTGTGCTCGCTTACAACATACGCCTAACTCAAATGGCTTGATAGGTTCTATCTTTAAGCGGCTAACTTTATCTCTTACTGGACTGTTGTTTATGACCACATCAGGTGCGATGCCAACTCCACATCCTAGTGCCACCATACTTACAATCGCCTCATGGCCAGAAACTTGCGCGTATATGTTGGGTTTTATCTTCATCTTTTTAAACCATGCATTGGCTCGTTCACGCGCTGTTCCTGCTTCTGGGATGATAAAGGGCACTTCATTCCAGTTTGGCTTATCGGATTGCAGTTGTTGGCTAAAGCTACTCACACCAGATGGAATGATGACTGACAGTGGAATATCGCTGATGGTTTCGAATTCTAACCTTGAAGGAAGGATGTCTGGCTTTGCTGAAATCGCGATATCCGCTTCATCGTTTAAGATCTTGTCGATGGATTGAGCTGGATCACCAGTAGAGAGCTTAAATTCAATATACGGATGAATAGCCCTAAATTCGGTTATGAGTTCAGGTAGGTGACTGTAGCTAGCCGTTACTGAACAAAATATACGGATCTCACCTTTAAGTTCTTGCTCTCCGCCCTTCAGGTGAAGGTTATATTGCTGCCACTCTCCCACGATGCTCAATGCTACAGGCAATAGGTGTTTTCCTGCTGGGGTAAGATCAACACTGCGGTTGTCTCTGATTAGCAGTTCTTGTCCTGTTTCCTCTTCAAGCTTTTGTATCTGACGGCTCAGCGCTGAAGGACTGACGTGCATAGCAGCAGCGGTTTTGCTGAAACTCTTGCTGTCGCATAAATGTATAAATAATTGTAGAGATTTTATGTTCATGTTCTGCGATCGTTTCCATGTTGCATTTATTGCAATAACTAATTGTGAATATATCACTTTCAGCAACGGAGTGTCTGTTTTAGTATGAAGTCATTCGATAGAGAGATATCGACCTTACGGACTTATTTTTAAAGGAGTGCCCTAGAATGGCTAACTATTTCAATACATTAAACCTTCGTGAACAACTAGACCAATTAGGTCGTTGCCGCTTTATGGATCGTGAAGAATTCGCGACAGAAGCTGAATACCTTGAAGGTAAGAAAATCGTAATTGTTGGTTGTGGTGCTCAAGGCCTAAACCAAGGTCTAAATATGCGTGATTCTGGTCTAGACGTATCTTACGCTCTACGCCAAGCGGCAATTGATGAAAAGCGTCAATCATTCAAAAATGCTGATGAAAACGGCTTTGTTGTGGGTAGCTACGAAACGCTAATCCCTCAAGCAGACCTAGTAATCAACCTTACTCCTGATAAGCAACACACAAACGTTGTTGAAACAGTAATGCCTCTAATGAAGCAAGGCGCTGCTCTTGGTTACTCTCACGGCTTCAACGTTGTGGAAGAAGGCATGCAATTACGTGCTGACCTTACTGTAGTAATGGTTGCACCTAAGTGTCCAGGCTCTGAAGTTCGCGAAGAGTACAAACGTGGCTTCGGTGTACCAACACTTATCGCTGTTCACCCAGAAAACGACCCTAAAGGCGAAGGTTGGGATATCGCTAAAGCTTGGGCTGCAGGTACTGGTGGTCACCGTGCAGGTTGCCTAGAGTCTTCTTTCGTAGCAGAAGTTAAATCTGACCTGATGGGTGAGCAAACTATCCTTTGTGGCATGCTACAAGCGGGTTCTATCGTATCTTACGAGAAGATGATTGCTGATGGCATCGAACCTGGCTACGCAGGCAAGCTTCTACAATACGGTTGGGAAACGATTACTGAAGCACTTAAGTTTGGTGGCGTAACTCACATGATGGATCGCCTATCTAACCCGGCTAAAGTTAAAGCGTTTGAGCTTTCTGAAGAGCTTAAAGACCTAATGCGTCCGCTTTACAACAAGCACATGGATGACATCATCTCTGGTCACTTCTCTAGCACAATGATGGCTGACTGGGCGAACGATGACGTGAACCTACTAGGCTGGCGTGAAGAGACAGGCGAAACTGCATTCGAAAACTACCCAGCTTCTGACGTAGAAATCTCAGAGCAAGAGTACTTCGACAACGGTATCCTAATGGTTGCTATGGTTCGTGCCGGTGTTGAGCTAGCATTCGAAGCTATGACGGCATCAGGCATCATTGATGAGTCTGCTTACTACGAATCTCTACATGAGCTTCCACTAATCGCAAACACAGTTGCTCGTAAGCGTCTTTACGAAATGAACGTTGTAATCTCTGATACTGCTGAGTACGGTAACTACCTATTCGCTAACGTAGCAACACCGCTACTACGTGAGAAGTTCATGCCTTCAGTAGCAACGGACGTCATCGGCCGTGGTCTAGGTGAGACATCTAACCAAGTTGATAACGCTAAGCTAATTGAAGTAAACGAAGCTATCCGTAACCACCCTGTAGAATACATTGGTGAAGAGCTACGTAGCTACATGAGCGACATGAAGCGTATCGCTGTTGGCGGTTAATCTTCCAGTTCATCACTGAATAAAAATAGCCCTGAACATTTGTTCGGGGCTTTTTTATGCTTGCAACTATTTTACCGGTGAAGGCTTGATAGATTGAGGAAAAAATAAAGGCTTACCCGAAGGTAAGCCTTTATTCGAACTTGAACTGATTGAAAAAAATGACTATTTGTCTGAAAGCTTTGCTTCTAGTTCAGCCAGTTTTTGTTCCATTTCAGTGAGCTTCTGGCGAGTGCGAAGCAGTACTTGTGTTTGAACATCAAACTCTTCACGGCTCACAACGTCTAGCTTGTTGAGTTGGCCTTGGATAACTTGGCGAACTTTTTGGTCTACGTCTGAACCAAGCTCTTTTACTGGTTGAGGCATAGAATCGTGGATCTGCTTAGCAATTTGCTCTAGTTTTTTTGGATCAAACATATCAATTAAAACTCCTGAATATTTATCACTATTCTATTTAATCACATCAAAGATGTCGCCTATGGCGTACAAAAAAAGGCCACCGAAGTAGCCTTTTTATTGTTAATACGACAGGGAAATTACTTATTGTTAGCTAATTCTCTGTGCGCCGCTTTTGCTTCATCAACACGGGCCAGCTTCTCGAGATCTTTATCTTCGAGGAAAACTGGAATTGGTTTATGTTTTTCGGCTAAGTAGCTATAAATAACCGGCAGAACAAACAGCGTAAACAGCGTACCAATCGCCAGACCAGCAACGATAACAATACCGATACTAAAGCGCTGAGCTGCACCTGCACCCGTGGCGTACATCAATGGGATCAGGCCTGCAATCATCGCCGCTGTTGTCATTAGGATTGGACGTAGACGTACCCTTGCCGCCTCCATAACCGCCTCTTTGCGTGATAATTTATTATGCAGCTGCTCTTCTTTTGCTACCTCACAGATCAAGATACCGTGCTTGGTAATCAGACCAACCAAGGTAATCAGCCCCACTTGCGAGTAGATGTTCATCGTCGCTGCGCCCCAAGCGAGCGCAATCAATGCACCACATATTGCGAGTGGCACCGACACCATGATAACCAATGGATCTTTTAACGACTCAAATTGAATCGCCAGAACCAAGAAGATGATCGCCAGTGCTAAACCGAACGTCACATACAGTGCGCTGCCTTCTGTTACAAACTGACGCGACTCACCCATGTAGTCATGGTTATAGCCTGCAGGTAATTTGGTTTGGGCAATGTTTTCAAACCAGTTTACCGCATCACCCATCGCCGCGCCCGGCATAGGAACCGCACCGACCGTCGCTGAGTTCAACTGGTTGAAGTGAGGAAGAGAGCGAGGCTCTGCCACCACATCAATTGTTACCAAGCTACCGAGAGGAACAGCATCACCATTGCTGGCTCGAACGTAGTAATGATTCATTGACTCTGGGTTTAAGCGGAACTTACGCTCAACCTGAGGGATCACTTCATAAGAACGACCGTTGAGGTCAATACGGTTAACGTAACCATCCGACATCATGGTGCTTAGGGTGACACCGATATCTTGCATCGTTACCCCATAAGCGCCCGCCATATCTTTATCAATTTGAATCTTCATCGTTGCTGAATCGTAGTTCAAATCAAGGTCAGAGTAGACAAAGAGAGGGCTATCTTTCACATCCGTTAAAATATCGGTTGCGATAGCGAATAAGCTCTCAAAGCTGCTTGGTGTGGTAATCACAAACTGGAGTGGTAGACCAGAACCGGCACCCGGCAACTCTGGCATTTGGAACGCGGTTACTGCCATGCCTGGGATATCTTGTAGCAATCCACTGATACGGTTCGTTACCTCAGATTGGCTAGCCGTGCGCTCACTCCATGGCACCATTGAGGCAATACCAAATGCTTGGTTTGAGTTTGGTACACCAGTGAAGGATTGAGCGTATTGGATTTCAGGCTGGGTCACCAAGATACCGCTCACGTCATCCATCGTGTTACTTAGGTAGTCTAGGTTAGCCGTTGATTGACCAGTACCAATCATCATCACCACCCCTTTATCTTCTGCAGGGGCAAGTTCACTTGGGATGAATTTAAACAGCATCGGCAAGCTTAAAAATACAATGACCGCAAAGCCAATGATAACCGGACGATGATCCATGATCGCATGCAGCATCTTAGAGTAACGGCCTGTCATACGATCAAGTACGCTGTGTACCTTCAGTTCAAACTTACTCGGCTGTGCATTTTCTTTTAGCAGCTTTGAACACATCATTGGAGACAGTGTTAAAGCGATGATTCCAGAAACAAATACCGCGCCAGCGAGGGTTAATGCGAACTCTTTAAACAGCGAGCCTGTGATACCACCCATCATTGCGATAGGGGCATAAACCGCGCCCAATGTCAGTGTCATTGCAATAACCGGTACTGCAATTTCACGGGTACCAATGATGGCAGCCCTGAAAGGAGATTCCCCCAATTTGACGTGTCGATCGACGTTTTCCAGTACTACGATTGCATCATCAACCACTAGACCGATTGCTAATACCATCGCCAGTAGCGTCATTAAGTTCCATGAGAAACCCATGACTTGCATCACCATCGCAACACCAACCAGCGATAAAGGGATGGTTACGATAGGAATGATAACCGCACGCAATGAGCCTAAGAATAGCGTGATAACCACTAATACAATCAGCGCGGCTTCAACAATCGTGTGTATAACCTCTTGAATGGATTCATTAATCGCAATGGTTGAGTCATACATGATATTCATGCTGATATTGCTTGGTAGGTTTCGCTCCAACTCAGGATACAGCTGCATAACATCAGCAGCAATGTTGATCGGGTTAGCACTTGGCGCTGCATTGATGGCGGTTACAACCGTTTGTTTGCCATTAGCACTTGCGCGAACCACATCGTGGCTTTTTTCTAGTGAAACCTTAGCAATATCACCTAAGCGAACAATAGAACCGCCATTTTGACTGGTTTTGACCACCAACCTTTCTAATTCATCGGTATTGGTTACTTGGGTATTGGCACTGCCGTTGTACAGCATAAACTCACCAATTGCTTGGCCAGTTGCTGATTGGTAGTTGTTTGCATTAAGCACCGTCATCACGTCAGTGGCTGTCAGGTTTAATGCTGCCATTTTGGAAGGATCAAGCCATACACGTAATGCGTATTTGATCCCGCCGTACAAGTCGACCTTTGATACGCCATTAACGGTAAACAGTTGTGGGTTAACCACTCGCTCAAGGTAGTCGGTAATTTGGCTTGCAGAGAGTTCATCACTCGTAAAACCAATGTAGAGTACCGCCGTTGTTGAACCGGTAGACATAGTTACGGTTGGATCTTCGGCTTCTTTAGGAAGCTGAGAACGTACCGAGTTAGTCTTGGCCAGTATGTCAGACAGCGCGGCATTCGGGTCGGTATTGAGCTTCATATTGACCGTAATAGTCGAGCTACCGAGTACGGACTGCGACGTCATATAATCAATATTATCGGCTTGAGCGATCGCTTGTTCTAATGGCTGAGTTATAAAGCCTTGGATCAGATCGGCACTGGCACCGTAATAGCTCGTCGTGACCGTCACGATCGTATTTGTCATGTCTGGGTATTCACGAACCTGCATTTTGAAGATTGCTTGGAAGCCAAGCAATGCGATCAAAAAGCTGATTGAAATAGCCAGAACTGGACGTTTAATAAAAACATCAGTAAAGCGCATGATTCCTCCAATTACAGCATTGGTGTTTCAGCTGGCGGCGTCGTTGCATCACTTTCTACAACTCGAACTTTAGCATTGTTACTTAAACGAACTTGACCCGTTGTCACGACAACATCGCCAGGCTCTACGCCTTCCAGTATGTGAGCAATACTTTCTGTACGTTCACCTACTTTCACCACTTGTTGTTTCACACGCTGCACACCATCTTCTTCACGTAAAATATAAACATTGTCACCGTAAAGTGTGAAAGTGATGGCCGTCTGAGGCAGTGTCACTTGGTTTGCTAGTTTAGGTAGAATGATGTTAGCGCGCGCAAACATACCGCTACGTAACTTACCATCGTTGTTTGGGATATCGGCTTGTACTTGGATAAGACCACTTTGGATGCTAACCGCAGGCTCAATGGCACTAATAGAACCTTTAAACGGTTTTTCTGGGTATGCATCAACGAAGATGTCGATCGCCTGACCAACCTCAATACGAGAGATGTCATTTTGAGAAATAGTGAAGCGTAGGCGCATAACACTGGTGTCTTCTAGGCGAACGATGTCAGTGCCAGATTGTAGGTATTGGCCTAGATACACATTACGAATACCGACAGTGCCGTCAAACGGAGCGCGGATCTCGCGACGGGCAATCGATGCTTTAAGGCTTTCAATATCAGCCGCTAACGATAAGAAATTAGCTTCTGCTTCATCGAAGGCTTCCTTAGAGATAGAGCCTTTCTTGAATAGCCCTTGGTAGCGCTTGTATTTAGCTTCAGCAGCCGGTAAGCGTGCCTCAGAGCTTTTTAGATTGGCTTTCTCTACATCAGAATCAAGGCGGATCAGTTGTTGGTCATTTTTAACCTCAGTACCTGATTCGAAAGAAATTTGATCGATAACACCGCTGGTTTCGTTCGCTAGTGTCACACCTTGGTTAGGTTCGATGAAGCCGATAGCTTCAATCACTGGAACCCAGTCGATCGGCTGAACTTCAGTTACCGTTACTGGAAACTCTGGTTCAGGGCGGTTGGCCATATACTCAGCAATTTTTTGTTGTTTGAACATGTTAAACCCAATAACGCTGCCGAAAAGTAGTACAGCGATGAGTAACATGAAGAAAGTCCACTTTTTCATTATGGTCAAAACTCCGATCTAGTGTTTAATTATTGCGTCCCAACTGGCTTCGATTGCAGATTCTAGTTCTGCCTCATCAAGTTGGTAAAATCCTAAAGAATGCTTGCGTGCTAGAGAAACACTAGCCGCCAAGCTCAATCCACCTAATACTTCATTGTTAAGTGGTTTAAACAATCCTTGTTCTTTCCCCTCATTAAATAGCAGCTCAACTTGGGCAAACATTTTACGTTCTAGTTCCCTGAAGTTTAGGCTATTTGTGATGGGTAGAGAGTCATACTGAACCCGATTTTTTATTGCGGCTAAATTCGTTCCTGCTAAGTTCCATATGTTCAACCACATAGTACGGTAGCGTTGTTTAATTGGATCCGAATCATTAACCCCTTGTTGAACAGCATCAGCTACTCTTTGAGTCACGAGCATTCGAACATCTTCTATCAAATGCTCTTTATCATCGAAGTAGCGATAGATAGTGCCTGCAGCCACTCCCGCTTCTTTGGCTAATTTTTGCATTGAAAGGCCTTGGAAACCGACCTCTGCAATTAGCTTTTCAGCTGCAGAAAGTATTTGCTGGCGTTTATCCCGAGGTGCATGAGTTGTCATATTTCAACCACCAATGAATGAACGTTCATTCATTATAGCCTAATAACCACACACATGTGCAACAAAGTTTTACATAATCAGCGTAAAAATCTTGTATAAGAGAACGTAGCATTCGTGCTGTTGCAGCATTATTATAGGCGCGCAATTGAATTCGCCCCTCTAGACCAAACTGAGAATCAAATGAAACTGAACCCAAGACAAGATGAAGCCGTGAAATATGTTTCGGGCCCCTGCTTAGTATTAGCGGGCGCTGGATCCGGTAAAACACGTGTTATCACCAATAAAATTGCTTATCTGGTTCAGGAATGTGGCTATAAGGCGCGTAATATTGCGGCGGTGACCTTTACTAATAAAGCGGCACGCGAGATGAAAGAGCGTGTTGGGCAAACTCTAGGTAAGGGCGAATCGAAAGGGCTGATTGTTTCGACTTTTCATACCATGGGCTTAACCATCATTCGCCGTGAATACAAAGCGCTGGGTTTGAAAGCGGGTTTCTCTCTGTTTGATGACCAAGACCAGTTAGCTTTGTTAAAAGAGTTAACAGAGAGACAGATCGATGGTGATAAGGATTTGCTACGCGCTTTAATGAGCACCATTTCGAATTGGAAAAATGACATGCTGACGCCAGATCAGGCGAAAGCACGTGCTCAAGGCGAACAAGAGCAGTTGTTTGCATTCTGTTTTGAGATGTACCAGAAACAGATGAAGGCATACAACGCACTCGATTTTGATGATCTGATCGCGATGCCTGTATTACTACTGAAAACCAATCAAGAGGTGCGTGAGCGCTGGCAGTCGCGTATCCGCTATTTACTGGTCGATGAATACCAAGATACCAACACCAGCCAATATGAGTTGGTTCGTTTACTGGTGGGAGAGCGTGGTCGCTTGACGGTAGTAGGTGACGATGACCAATCTATCTATTCATGGCGTGGTGCAAAACCGCAAAACTTGGTGTTGCTGGGTGAGGACTATCCAAATCTTCGCTTGATCAAACTCGAGCAAAACTATCGCTCAACCAGCCGAATATTACGTGCGGCGAACATCTTGATCGCCAACAACCCACACGTTTATGAAAAGTCACTATTCTCAGAGATCCCAGACGGTGAAAAGCTCAAGGTACTGAATGCTAAGAATGAAGAGCATGAAGCAGAGCGTATTACCGGCGAGATCATCGCCCACAAGTTTTTGAACCGTACTGAATACAAAGATTACGCAGTGCTTTACCGTGGTAACCACCAATCACGCTTGATTGAAAAAGCGCTGATGCAGAACCGCGTGCCCTACAAGATCTCTGGCGGAACCTCTTTCTTCGCTAGAGCCGAAATTAAAGACATCATGGCTTACCTACGAGTGTTGGTGAACCCTGATGATGACAACGCCTTCCTGCGTATTGTAAACACGCCTCGCCGTGAGATAGGCCCGGTTACGCTAGAAAAGCTAGGTAGCTATGCCAATATGCGTGGTAAGAGCTTGTTTGAGGCCAGCTTCGAGATGGGCTTAGAGCAGACACTGACGGGGCGTGGTTTAGAAAATTTGCGCCGCTTCGGTGACTGGATTGTTCGTATCTCAGACAATGCCGAGCGTGGTAATACGGTTGAAGCCGTTCGTTCTTTGGTTCGTGACATCAACTACGAAGATTGGTTGTACGAAACCTCAGCGAGCCCGAAAGCCGCTGAAATGCGAATGAAGAACGTCTCTGATCTGTATAGCTGGATTGTGGCCGATCTTGAGGGTGACAACTACGATAAAGAAGAGAAAACCCTGCGCGAGGTGGTTCAACGTTTAACGCTGCGCGATATGATGGAGCGTGGTGAGGATGATGACGATGCAGATCAAGTCCAATTAATGACATTGCATGCATCGAAAGGTCTAGAGTTCCCATATGTATTCCTGATGGGTGCAGAAGAGGGCATCTTGCCGCACCAAACCAGTGTCGATGAAGGCAACGTAGAAGAAGAACGTCGTCTTATGTATGTGGGGATTACTCGAGCGCAGAAAGAGCTGACTTTTACTAAGTGTCGTGAACGTCGTCAATATGGTGAATTAATAAAGCCAACACAAAGCCGCTTCCTCGATGAGCTGCCGCACGATGATGTGGAGTGGGAAAGCGTTAAGAAGCCTCAATCCGCTGAAGAAAGAATGGAAAAAGGGCAGGCGCACATTGCGAATATTCGAGCGATGTTCAACAAGAAGTAATGCCCTACTTTAATCGCACTATATAGAAGCCAATAAAAAAGGTGACCATGAGGTCACCTTTTCTGAATCTGGCATTTTTAATTACAGACCGGCAATCATGTGCTCGATAGCATCTTTGATTTCGTCGTCTGAACAATCCATACATGAACCTTTCGCTGGCATCGCATTGAAGCCGTTGATTGCGTGGTCAGCTAGAATGTCGCGACCTTGAGCAATGCGAGGACCCCAGTCACCAGCATCACCTGTTTTAGGTGCGCCACTTACGCCAGATGCGTGACAAGCGATACAAAAGGTACCGTAAACTGCTGCGCCATCACGAGGGCCTGTTGGTTCTGCGGCTACTGGCTCGCTGCCGACTAGGTAAACTTGGCCAACTGGTTTGATGCGTTCAGCAATTGCATCGTGCTCCGCTTCGCTTAGGCCTGCAGCCATTGCGCCAGTTGAAAAGGTTAAAACTGCGATGACAACGCTTAAAATTCGACGAGACATATCCATTAAACTCACTTTACATTCCCAAGGTAAGTACATGCTTACCAATTTATAGTGTTGGAAGGGTGTTTTGGCTTTAACCAGCAAAGAGCAACTGTTAAACCAATGTAAATAATGGGTGATTATATCCCGATAAGTTGTTGCAATAAACAACAACTTATAAGCTGTGGCGGGTTGTAGTACTCAAATAAGGGGTTTATCACATATTAACTGTCGAAAAAGAGACCAAACAGAAAAAAAAGTTAAAAAAGTACTAGACGGCATTGGGTGATATACGTATTATTCCACTCCGCCGACAGGGCATGCGCCTGTAGCTCAGCTGGATAGAGCGTTGGCCTCCGGAGCCAAAGGCCGAAGGTTCGAATCCTTTCAGGCGCGCCATCCGGTCTCTTACTTCGGTAAGTGAGAAATTGGCAAAAAGAAATAATGGTGGCTATAGCTCAGTTGGTAGAGCCCTGGATTGTGATTCCGGTGGTCGCGAGTTCGAATCTCGTTAGCCACCCCATTCTTTCTTTACAAAATATCGGTAGCTTCGGCTTCCAGTGTTGATTCATTATTCCCAAGAGTCGATACAAAACTAGTCGGTGAATAGCGCAGCTTGGTAGCGCATCTGGTTTGGGACCAGAGGGTCGGGGGTTCGAATCCCTCTTCACCGACCACTATTTCAATAATCGCTTTTAAGCGGTTATATAAAAAATTAGTGGTGGCTATAGCTCAGTTGGTAGAGCCCTGGATTGTGATTCCGGTGGTCGCGAGTTCGAATCTCGTTAGCCACCCCATTAATTTTGGTAGCTTCTTTGAAGTTCCCAGTTTGAGAAATCAAACGAAACGTCTCGGTGAATAGCGCAGCTTGGTAGCGCATCTGGTTTGGGACCAGAGGGTCGGGGGTTCGAATCCCTCTTCACCGACCACCTTAAGAAGCCCTAGTCGAAAGACTAGGGCTTTTTTACATCTGAAATTTAGATAACTTGAACAGAGTGGGGGTTCACCTGATGTTCAAAGAATGCCTCTTCACCGATCACTTAAGAAGCCTCAGTCGAAAGATTGGAGCTTTTTTACATCTGTCGTTTTAGTTTTTATCGATTTTGAATGTTGAGATCTTACCTGCTTCGGCACCTTGTCTGGTGTCGCCTCTGTCTCCCCCCTTCTTATATAAGAAAGATTCCTAACGATCTGCTTGATAATGGTGCTGCTACAGAGTTGCTTTCTTTATCAAATGTACAGTTCTATATCTAATTTTATATAAATGGAGTGCTCAATAATTCGACATATTAATGGGTTTGGTCTAAAGACTTTTATGAAAAGTGAAACCTGACCCTAAATTTGCTCACTAAGGCCTGAATTTGACAGCTTTGTACGCATTTGGTCGTTCAAAAACTCCTCTGATTTATTAGGCCTTTCGTTTGTCTGTTTTGTATTTACCAAAATAATACAGATGGTTAAATATATGGCTAATTAACGTTTATCTGGTTGTTTTATTTGTTCAAATTAACAAAATTAGCGTTTGTTTCTATAGTGTTAATTGTTTTTTGGAATAATTATTTGTTTTTAGTGACTGGTAGTGAGATCTGCTTTGAAGCACGGCTTTAACTCTACAAGTAAGTAGTGGTAAGGAGTTTGTGAGTATTTCTTGCCGATAATATAATGTTGATTTTTCTTACTATATGCTCTTTTGGTGAATAGTTATGTGGCACTTTTGCTTGCTAAGCGTTTAATGTCGACTTTTTATCCTATTTTTGTTGCTTTTCTGTGAATTATTTGCCAAATTGTCAACCGTATAAAATATCAGAACAATATTCTGGTAAGAATGGATTCAATTTTGCAGACAGGGCAGAAAGCTGCCAAAGCAGTAGAGGTCTGGTAATGTCACTTTTAGAAGTAAAAAATCTTCGTATCGAATACCCATCTCGTCATGGAGTTCACGCCGCAGTTAAATCACTTTCGTTCAACATTGAACGTGGTGAGATTGTTGGTGTTGTAGGCGAGTCTGGTGCAGGTAAATCAACAGTAGGTAATGCTGTGATCGATTTGCTGAGCCCTCCTGGCCGCATTGCTAGCGGCGAGGTATTTCTGGATGGCGAAAAAGTCTCTGGTTTATCTCCTGAACAGATGCGTTCTGTTCGCGGCTCAAAGATTGGTTTTATCTTCCAAGACCCAATGACTTCTCTTAACCCTCTATTCACAGTAGAACAGCAGTTAAAAGAGACGATTCATGCCAACATGAAGGTTTCGGATCAAGAAGCCTACCAGCGCTCATTAGACTTGATGAACCAAGTGGGTATCCCACAACCAGAAAACCGTTTAAAGCAGTACCCTCACCAATTCTCTGGCGGTATGCGTCAGCGTGTGGTTATCGCGATCGCATTGGCAGGTGAACCTGACCTAATCATCGCAGATGAACCAACAACAGCACTGGATGTTTCTATCCAAGACCAGATCTTGGGTTTGATTCGCGACCTATGTATTAAGAAGAACGTAGGTTGCATGTTGGTCACGCACGACATGGGCGTGGTATCTAACGTTACCGACCGCGTAGCCGTTATGTATCGTGGTGACTTAGTTGAGTTTGGCCCAACAGCGAAAGTTCTGGGTACTCCTGAGCACCCATATACACACAGTCTTATCTCTGCGGTTCCTCGTTCGGATCGCAAACTCGATCGTTTCCCTCTTGTTAGCTACATCGAAGAAGCACAAGAGATGGAACCATTGGATGTGAAGAACCACTGGTTAGGTCAAAGCCAAGATCACCGTGATTACACTGGCCCTCTGTTGAACGTTGAGAACGTAAACTTACGCTTTACTACCAAAGATTCTTTCTTTGAGAGCCGTCGTGAGTACGTTCAAGCATCAAACAACGTGAGCTTTGAAGTGCATGAAGGTGAGACGTTTGGTTTAGTAGGTGAATCAGGTTCAGGTAAATCAACGATTGCTCGTGTGATTGCTGGCTTGTACGCACCAAACTCAGGCAAGGTAACGTTTGAAGGCGTTGATCTTACTGGTCTGAAATCTGAAAAAGAACGTCGCCCTATGCGTCGTCAAATGCAGATGGTTTTCCAAAACCCTTACACATCAATGAACCCTCGAATGAAGATATTCGACATCATTGCTGAACCTATCCGATTCCATAAGCTTACTCGCAACGAAAATGAAACTCGTCAGATCGTGAACGACCTGCTAGAGCACGTGGGTTTAGGCAAAATGGCTGGGGTGAAGTACCCACACGAATTCTCAGGTGGTCAACGTCAGCGTATTTCTATCGCTCGCGCTTTGGCGACTCGCCCACGTCTTTTGATTTGTGATGAACCAACATCGGCACTGGACGTGTCGGTACAGGCTCAGATTCTTAACCTACTAAAAGACTTACAAGACGAGCTAAACCTAACCATGCTGTTCATCAGTCACGATCTACCGGTTATTCGCCAAATGTGTGACCGTGTTGGTGTGATGCAGATGGGGACATTATTGGAGGTTGCGCCAACGGAGCAGCTGTTCCAATCGCCTCAGCATGAATACAGCAAACAACTGATTTCTTTAATGCCTGAATTTACAGGCTTAAGAGAAGAAAAAGCAGTGGCACAAGCCGCGGTATAAAAATCAGCAGGCTGGAGTTTAGCTTGCTAACAACAATAAACAGACGCAAATACAACAACTAGGGATCTGGATTCCCGCATGAAGGAGTTATGCAATGAAAACCATGAAAAGCAAATTAGCAGTAGCTTTAATGGCAGCTGGCCTAAGCTTTAGTGCAGCAGCAGCAGATATTACCGTTGGCTACGCAGCTGACCCAGTATCACTTGACCCGCACGAGCAGCTGTCTGGTGGCACACTGCAAATGTCTCACATGGTGTTTGACCCTCTAGTACGTTTCACTCAAGAGATGGATTTTGAAGGCCGCCTAGCATCTAGCTGGGAGCGTGTTGATGAAACGACTTTCCGCTTCAACCTACGTAAAGGTGTGAAATTCCACTCTGGTAACGAACTGACTGCTGATGATGTTGTGTGGACTTTTGAACGTCTACAAGCTTCTCCAGACTTTAAGTCTATCTTCACGCCATACGAAAAAATGGTAAAAGTGGATGACTACACAGTTGAGCTAGTATCAAAAGCGGCTTACCCACTAGTACTACAAACAGCAACTTACATCTTCCCAATGGACAGCAAGTTCTACTCTGGCCAAACAGCGGAAGGTAAAGACAAGTCTGAGCTAGTTAAGCACGGTAACTCGTTTGCTTCGACTAACGTTTCAGGTACTGGTCCATTCATCGTAACGCAGCGTGAGCAAGGCGTTAAAGTAACGTTCGAGCGTTTCAACGATTACTGGGACACAGAAACTGAAGGCAACGTAGACAAGCTAACACTTGTGCCAATCAAAGAAGACGCGACACGTGTTGCAGCACTTCTTTCTGGCGACGTTGATATGATTCACCCAGTAGCACCAAACGATCACAAGCGTGTTAAAAACGCTAAGAACATCGATCTAGTGACGCTACCTGGTACTCGTATCATCACGTTCCAAATGAACCAAAACAGCAACGAAGCACTTAAAGATGTTCGCGTTCGTCAGGCGATTGTTCACGCAATCAACAACGAAGGTATCGTTAAGAAGATCATGAAAGGCTTCGCAACAGCAGCTGGTCAGCAAAGCCCAACAGGCTACGCGGGTCACAACGAAGACCTAGTTCCTCGTTACGATCTGAAAAAAGCGAAAGAGCTGATGAAAGAAGCGGGCTACGAAGATGGCTTTACGCTAACTATGATGGCACCAAACAACCGTTACGTGAACGATGCGAAAGTAGCGCAAGCGTCTGCGGCAATGCTATCTAAGATTGGTATCAAAGTTGATCTTAAGACTATGCCTAAAGCACAGTACTGGCCTGAGTTTGACCTATGTTCAGCAGATATGATGATGATCGGCTGGCACTCAGATACAGAAGATTCAGCTAACTTCAACGAGTTCCTAACTATGACTCGTAACGAAGAAACTGGCCGTGGTCAATACAACTGTTCTGGTTACTCAAACCCAGAAATGGATGCGATCGTAGAAGCTTCTAACACTGAAACTGACCCAGTTAAGCGTTCTGAAATGCTGAAAGGCGTTGAAGCAACACTTTACAACGACGCAGCATTCGTACCGCTACACTGGCAAAGTGAAGCGTGGGGCGCGAAGTCTAATGTAGGTGCAGCAGACGTAGTAAACCCAATGGTTATGCCTTACTTCGGCGACCTAGTTGTAAAATAATCTAGCTTGCTAGAATCGAGAGCCTGAAGCTTTTCAGGCTCTCAAATTATTAAGAAATAGATTTAAGTTTCGGTATTTGGTCTTCCTTCAGTCTGGCTAAATACCTTTTTTAAGACTGAATTTTGTTATCTAGTCGCGGATTTCGACTAGATAGTCATGGATAGATAAGGGGCAAGGAATGGTTACGTTTCTGGTCAAGCGCCTGTTTCAGGCACTGATAGTGATGTTTGTGATCAGTTTGGTGGCGTTTGCCATTCAGGATAACCTGGGCGACCCGTTGCGTGAGTTAGTCGGTCAATCTGTTTCAGAATCGGAGCGTCAAGCGCTGCGTGATGAACTCGGCTTAAATGATCCCTTCATTACAAAATACACTCGCTTTGTGGGCGCAGCTCTACAAGGTGATCTTGGTACTTCATATTTCTTTAAACGCCCTGCTGTGGACGTAATCTTAGACAAATTGGTCGCGACGCTTGAACTTGTGTTTGGCGCTTCTTTGATCATCGTTTGTCTGTCGATTCCACTCGGCGTTTATTCTGCAATACACCCAAAAAGCTTCTTCACCAAACTGGTGATGGCGGGCAGTAGTATCGGTATCTCGGTACCTGTTTTCTTAACCGCAATCATGCTGATGTATGTGTTCTCTATTGAACTCGGTTGGCTGCCGTCATTCGGACGTGGTGATACCGCAAACTGGTTTGGTTGGGAGTCTGGCTTCTTAACGCTCGATGGTCTTGCGCACTTAGTGCTGCCGAGTATTGCTCTGGCATCTATCATGCTGCCGCTATTCATTCGTCTAGTACGTTCTGAAATGCTCGAGGTTCTTAGCTCTGAATATATCAAGTTTGGTAAAGCAAAAGGTCTAGCGCTGAACAAGATTTACTACCAACACGCTTTGAAAAACACAATGCTGCCAGTACTAACGGTAGGCGGTGTTCAAATCGGTACTATGGTGGCTTACACCATTCTTACTGAAACTGTATTCCAGTGGCCGGGTACCGGCTTCCTATTCCTTGAAGCGATTAACCGAGTGGATACACCACTGATTACCGCATACGTTATCTTCGTTGGCCTGATCTTCGTAGTAACTAACACCATTGTTGACCTGCTTTACGGCATCATTAACCCAACAGTGAACATCACAGGGAAAGGAGCATAATCATGGAACAAACAACAACAGCTCCATCTCGTTGGGAGCGATTCAAGCAGTCAGACATTCTGTACTACTTCTTACGTGACAAAGTGGCAATGGTGAGCTTCGCTATCTTTGCAGCTTTCCTTGTTATGGCATTAGCGGCACCGATTCTAGCGCCAACAGACCCGTATGACGTGACGTCTATCGACATCATGGATTCTGAGTTGCCACCATCTTGGATGGAAGACGGCGAAGAACGCTTCCTACTGGGTACTGATGAGCAGGGTCGTGACATCTTATCTACGATGCTTTACGGCTCGCGTCTGTCATTGACGATCGGTTTCCTAGCGGTAGGTCTTCAGCTGACTCTCGGTATCATCATTGGCTTGTCTGCAGGTTACTTCGGTGGTCGTATTGATAGCTTCTTGATGCGTTTTGCCGATGTTCAGCTTTCGTTCTCAACCATGATGGTTGCGATCATTGTCTCGGCCATCTTTAAGGCGAGTTTCGGTAGTGACTTCTACGCGCAATATGCGGTTGTTATGCTGGTGGTGATCATCGGTATTGCTGAATGGCCGCAGTATGCTCGTACGATTCGTGCATCGGTATTGGCAGAGAAGAAGAAAGAGTACGTAGAAGCGGCACGTGTGATGGGCTTTAGAGCGCCTCGCATCATGTTCCGTCATATTCTGCCTAACTGTTTATCACCGATTTTGGTTATCTCTACGGTACAGGTGGCAAATGCCATCATGTCAGAAGCGGCACTTTCTTTCCTAGGTTTAGGTCTTCCGGTAGACCAACCGTCACTCGGCGCCCTGATCAGTACTGGTTTTAACTACATTTTCTCAGGAGCATGGTGGATCACAGCATTCCCAGGTGTGCTTTTGGTAACATTGGTTCTAGTTATTAACCTATTAGGCGACTGGTTACGTGACGTGTTTAACCCGAAAATTTATAAAGGGTGATAGCCCGGTTTGATTTTTAGTAAAAAAAGTCACTAAATTAAGAGCCGTAAGCAATTACGGCTCTTTTTTTGCTTAATGGATCTGGAACTTAGTATTATTGACATTGTCAATAATAGTTAAAATGGAATTCATGTTTTATCGATATAGATTCGGTAATAATTAGCCCGCAAGGGTTTAAGTGGTGGTTATGAAATTGACAATGAATGCTGTATGTCGTGCTGTGACGAGAAATTATCGTATGGGGCTTATCGCTGCATCTCTTTTGGTATCGAGCCAAGTGAATGCAGAGTCGGTTCTATGTGATGCAACTCAGGCAAGCACCAACCAATTACCACAGCTAGAGCAATCATGTCCGATCGGTAAGGGCGTGTGGGGCAGTAAAGCACCTAAACGTCATTCAGATAACGAACTGTTTTGGGTTCAATGTGGCCTGCTGAACAAGCCTCTGTCACTGAGCAGAGCAAAGCCTCTGTATGAGAAGATCTCGACCAACGTTTGGATGAAGCCAGAAGGCGGAGACTACCGTTGCTTAATCGGACCTTACTCTACCTTCTCTGATGCGAGAAAAGACCTAGCTCAGGTGCGTAAGGTTTCTGGTTACGGTGAAGCCTTTATTCGTATGGTCGATAAGTCGAAAACCTCATCACAGCCTATTGTGGCAAAACCAGCAGAGCCAAAAGCGGTGACGCACAAGGCTCCTGCAAAAGTAGAAGCTAAGCCTGCACCGAAACCTGTGGCTACTAAGCAAGTGGCGGCGGTAGCGAGCGCTGCAGCAATTCAGACGCTACCAAGCGGTAACGCGAGTTCAGACAATGATCTAGAGATCGAGATTCGCGTGAAAGCAGACATTGCGGGTAGCCAATATGCTATTCCTTACCTTCTAGATCATCAACAACAGTTCTACATGGAGCAAGGTAAGCCTTGGAGCCGCCTAGATTACGATAGCGCTGAATTGGTGTGTAATCAGGTCAACATGAAGCTGATGAGTGAGAAGCAATGGCAAAGCATCTTGAGCTCAAAGGTTATGGAAAAACAGAACTGGCCAATGCATCTCCCTTATTGGGGCGCAGATAAGAAAGGTCTGTTTACCAACGGTAACGTCAACCAGTTGAAAGGTTCTTCATTGCTTAATGTGATGTGCGTTAAGTAACGACGACCGTTACCAAACCAAATAAGCCTCAGCCATTGCTGGGGCTTTGTTGTTTATACGCCTCTCTTTTTCGACATCGGTTCGACTTTTAGACACTCGTTCTTCAAGACGAATTTGATTAAAAATCGTTAAAAATTGTTCAAATAGCGCGGCTGATGCGTAGAAAACCATAACTCAAGCAATAAGGTGGTTGAGATTATGAGTTTAAAAAAACGATTAGAAGACGTGGCTCCACGCTTTGAAGCCGGTGGTAAGTACGAAAAGCTCTACCCAGTGTATGAAGCTTTCGCGACAATATTCTATACACCCGGAAACGTAAACCGCGGCATAACCCATGTTCGTGACAGCATTGACCTAAAGCGCATTATGATTTTGGTGTGGTTGGCGACCTTCCCGGCAATGTTCTGGGGAATGTATAACGTCGGACACCAAAGCGTTCTCGCACTCACATCCAGTTATCAATTAAATGAACTTGCCTCGGTTATCGAGAGTAGCTGGCGTCTGTCGTGGGCATTTGGTGATGCGCAGTCATTGATGGCAAGTGGCTGGGCAAGTCAGATGTTGCTTGGTGCACTCTATTTCCTACCCGTTTATGCCACGGTGTTTGTAGTAGGTGGCGTCTGGGAGGTACTGTTTGCTGTCGTTCGTAAGCACGAAGTTAATGAAGGTTTTTTTGTTAGCTCTGTGCTGTTTGCACTCATCCTCCCGCCAACCATCCCGCTTTGGCAAGCCGCGTTAGGTATCACCTTTGGTATCGTTGTCGCCAAAGAGCTGTTCGGTGGTACAGGACGAAACTTCTTGAACCCAGCCCTTGCAGGCCGCGCGTTTCTCTATTTCGCCTATCCAGCCAACATGTCGGGTGGGCTTGTGTGGGTTGCCGCTGACGGCTATTCAGGCGCGACCCCACTGAGCCAATGGTATGAGGGGGGCAGCCCGTCACTAATCAATAATATGACTGGCGAGGCGATCACCTGGATGGATGCCTTTATCGGTAATATTCCAGGTTCGATGGGTGAGGTGTCGTCACTGCTGATCATGCTGACGGGGTTGATTTTGATTGTGATGAAGATAGCGTCTTGGCGCATTGTCGCCGGTGTGATTGTCGGCCTTGTCGTGACGTCGAGTTTACTGAACTGGATAGGGTCGGATACTAACTCGATGTTTTCGATGCCGTTTTACTGGCACTTTGTGTTGGGTGGTGTTGCCTTTGGTACCTTCTTCATGGCAACAGACCCTGTATCTGCCGCGTTTACCAATCAGAGTAAATGGGCCTATGGGATTTTGATCGGCGTGATGACGGTCGGTATTCGAGTGCTTAATCCAGCCTACCCAGAGGGCATTATGCTGGCTATCTTGTTCGCCAACCTGTTCGCTCCGCTATTCGACTTTGTAGTGAAAGAGCAGAACATTAAACGAAGACTTAAACGGACATCGCGCTAATCTAGGTGATTAAAAGTGAAAGTGACTCCCATAAGAAAGGCTTGCATTGATGCAAGCCTTTCAATTTTTATCGCGATTGATTTGAGGTTGATTTAACTCCACTTCAAATCAATCTCGAAAGGCTGTGTGCTACCACAATGCTCACCGCACATCTCGTCGTAGGCGCTGTTATGAACCAACATTGCTGATGCTACGCCTTGGTCGCTAAAGTGATCGCGTGCTTGGTTAATACTCAAAAACTTCATAGGGTGCTGGTGGTCATCTTTGATTAATTGTTTTTGCTCGCCAATAACTTGGTAAGCCAAGTAAATCCCGCCTTCAAATGATTCGATCAGTAGATTCATTACAAACTCCGTTGTTGTTTTGGATCGCTAAGATTTTGTTTTTGTATCTACGGGGATGGGGGCTTGAAGGTTCATCTATACTAAAAATGAAAAAAACCAGAAGCGTGCTTCTGGTTTATCTAGAGGTAAACGAATCAATTTAGCGATTAGTTGATTTTCTGCATGATGCTAGAGCTGCCGTTGCTATTACCGAAGCTGTCCATCTTACGACGAATCAGTAGGCCCTCATCCCAATCAGTGCCTGCTGGTTGGTATTCCCATTTAATGAAGTACTCATCGTTTGCGTGGCACGCTGTACCTGCTACATAGTCATCAGCGTCACAGAAGCGCACGACCGTGTTCAACTCAGTCAAGGTTGCTTTCGACTCGCGGCCCGCTTGGTTGAACCACCAGTAGTCGATAGTCGCTAATTCAGCGTAAGTATAAACAGACTCGCCCAAATCTTCCGGTGATGAAGGAGCACCATTTTGGCTTTCACACTCTGCGCCAGATATTGTGATTGCTAAGTCTGAGAAGACCATTCTCATGACTGCACTTTGTCCATCGCCACAAATCGCGGTGGTGTCCCATGTACCTGTGAAGTCGACGTAGCGCTCGGCATCTTTTGAATCAACTTCATAATAGTAACCAACGCGCTCTGTTGCACGAGATGGGTCATTGTTAGGGTCATCGCCTAGTGTTTCTTTTTTAACGATCTCGGAATAAATACCAGTCACAGGGTCAAAAGAGCCAGAGGTTGTGCTGCGAATCCATTTTGGCGTGCCGTTCTTACCATCATCCCAAACATGGTTGGCGGTGTAATGGTTTAGGTCTGATGCCTTTTCAGCATCAAACGGCATCCAGTCGATGTCCGAGTTTGTAAATTCTTCATCTGCCGTTGAAGACTGTGCTAGATCTCGAAGTCTGTATGCAAAAGGGTTGTTGAGCACAAACTGACTATCCGGTGTAAGGGAGCCATTCTCTCTGTCCACTAGACCATCGTCGTTAGTATCACACCCTTGTTTTTCGGCGTTATCTTTATCAATCCATTGGTGCGCAGCGTTAGAAACACAGGTGAGGTACTGTTCTGCGAAGTTTTCCGACAATGAATAATCGTTCGATCCAGCCAGCATAGAGACGGAGTCAGCTGAGTTCACCTTGAATGTCATCTCGGTCATGCCACGAGTACGTTCAAACATTTCTGATTCCATAAGCTTATCAGCATGAACGTAGGTGAACTTTTCAGAGTTTTGAGTCACATCAATATAACGAACGATTTTACCTTCAGCCATAAAAGGATTAACGGTGTCTTCGCCGCGAGTCATTGAGCCAAACGCATTTTGCATATGATCAAGAGCATCTTCTTCCGAAGTGATGTTTGCAGAGTCTACGCCCATTTCGTCTAAGAAGTCGATCACGCTATCACGATCATCTAAGCTTAGATCTTCCATCTTAGCTAGAGTCGTTGCATCAGGCGATCGCAGCGCATCTGGAATGGTCAGCACATCATCGGACGAACTACCAAATTCGTTATCTAAAGATTGAAGTAAAATCGCTAGGTTAACGGCACGTGCATATTTGCCCGCAGCTTCAAATGGAGTCAATACATCACGGTTGGATGCTGCGCCCACTTTTAAGCCATTTTCACCACCAATAAAGAAGGTCACTGTGTCGTTAGTTTTAGCGGTAAATTCGCCTTCGCTATTTGTAATACCGTTTAAGCCAGAACTGGTGTTGTAGTAGATACCTTCAACAGCGGCATCGATAAATTTGTTGGTTGTTGTTGATGGTTCTGTCGGTGTTGTGACACCTGAATTAGAACTGTCGCTACCACAACCTGTTAAAGCCACTGCAATCGCCGCTGCGAGAATACTCACTTTTTTCATTACTCGTATATCCTTTCTGTAATAGAGCTATTTGTTATTTTTATGCGTGTAATTTTATAGCGCGCGATTGTAGCGTGATCTTTCTTCCAAGTTAAGTGTGTAAAATGTTGTTCGGTTAATAAACATTCAAACATACGGTAAAAAACACAAAAAGCCGACAGATGTCGGCTTTTTCATAATATTTCTTTGACTTACAAAGGTTTAACGCATGGTAACAAACTCTTCGCTGCCCGTTGGGTGAATCGCCACAACAGAGTCGAAATCTGCTTTGGTTGCGCCCATCTTCATTGCAACGCCGAAGCCTTGAATCATTTCATCAACCGTGAAGCCGATGCCGTGTAGGCCAACGACAGTCTCTTCTTCGCCAGCACATACTAGCTTCATCTTACAAGGTTGACGGTGCTTGGTTACTGCTGTGTACATCGCAGTGAAGCCAGATGTGTAAACCTTAATGTTGTCTTTGCCGTACTTCTCTTCAGCTTCTTGAGTCGTTAGACCAATCGTGCCGATAGGTGGGTGGCTGAATACAACAGTAGGAACTAGATTGTAGTCCATCTTAGCGTTGGTTTGACCGTTGAATAGACGCTCAGAAAGCTGACGACCTGCTTTAACAGCTACAGGAGTTAGCTCGATACCGCCTTCCATGATGTCACCAACACAGTAGATGCCAGGAACGTTAGTTGCTTGGAACTCGTCTACCTTGATGTAGCCACGATCGTTCGTCTCAACGCCAGTCGATGCTAGGTTGATAGCGTCAGTCGCTGGGTGGCGACCGATAGCCCAGATTAGGTGGTCAACGTTTTGAATGTTGCCGTTCTCTAGGTGTAAAGTCAGTGTGCCATCCGCTTCTTTCACAACTTCTTTAGGCACTGAGTGTGTGTGAAGTGTTGGACCTTCTGCTTCCATTACTTCTACTAGCGTTTCGATGATCATTGGATCGAAGCTACGTAGTGGAGATTCTTTACGGCAGAACAGGTGTGTTTCTGTGCCAAGCGCGCTTAGAACGCCAGCAATTTCAACCGCGATGTAACCTGCACCGATAACAGCAACGCGTTTTGGTTGCTCCATCAGGTCGAAGAAGCCATTTGAATCGATGCCGTATTCTGCACCTGGGATGTTTGGAATCGTTGGACGACCACCTACCGCGATCAGGATGTGATCTGCTGTGTAGTGTTCGCCGTTAACTTCAACAGTCTTCTCGTCAACGAACTTAGCAAAGCCTTTGATTACGTTTACTTTGTTGTTACCCAGTACGCGATCGTAAGATTGGTGGATACGACCAATGTACGCTTGGCGGTTTTCTACCAATTTGCTCCAATTGAAGCCTTTTACGTCAACGTCGAAGCCGTAATCTTCAGAGTATAGGTTGATCGCTTCAGCAACTTGAGCGCCGTGCCACATTACCTTTTTAGGAACACAACCAACGTTTACACAAGTACCACCAAGGTCTTGAGCTTCGATAAGTGCAACCTTTGCACCGTGCATTGCTGCGCGGTTTGCTGATGCGATGCCGCCTGAACCGCCGCCGATACAGATGTAATCAAAATGAGTCGCCATTACTTTCTCCATTTATTGAAGGCTGTGGGTACAGTGAGCGCACTGAACACCTACGTCCTATAGATTCTTAAATTGTATAATAATTATTATATTGAGGGCAGATCGGTTGAACTCAATCTCCCTGTTTAAAATTTATTCGTGTACGTCACAATCTGCTTAATATTTGTCAGAGCATGACGTTAAGTTCGAGATTACTCGGGTACGATCCACTCTACTTTGAAGTGACCGGTCGCCGGCGCAATTGCTTCCTTCAAGAATGGAAGAATCTCTTTCATTTGGCTTTCTAGCTTCCAAGGCGGGTTAATCACGATCATGCCTGATGCCGTCATGCCACGCTCGTTGGTGTCTGGTGATACGCCAAGTTCGATTTGTAGAATCTTGTTGATGCCTAAGCCTTCGAGACCTTCGATCATATCTTCGATATCACAGCGATTTACTACCGGGTACCAAATTGCGTAGATACCGGTTGCCCAGCGCTTGTGGCTTTGAGCGATTGCAGTCACGACATCACGGTACTCTTTTGCCAGCTCGTAAGGCGGGTCGATCAGTACTAAACCACGACGTTCTTTTGGTGGCAGGCTGCCCTTTAAGCGCTTAAAACCATCTTCTTTGTAGATAGATACCTGACGATCACGGTGGAACTCTTGCTCAAGCAGCGGGTGATCGGCTGGGTGAAGCTCAGTCAGTACCATGCGGTCTTGGTCACGCAGGTGTGCACGTGCAACACGTGGAGAACCCGGGTAGTAACGCAGTTTCTCGCCATTATTGAGAATGGAAATAGACTCAAGGTAGCTTTGAATGTCTTCAGGAAGGTCTGTTTGCTCCCACACACGAGCAATACCTTGCTTGTATTCACCGGTTTTTTCAGACCATTCATGCGTTAAGTCGTAACGACCTACACCAGAGTGAGTGTCATGATAAACAAAAGGCTTATCCTTTTGTTTCAAAGAATTAAGAATAAGGCTCTGTACGATATGCTTTACTACGTCGGCATGGTTACCTGCGTGGAAGCTGTGGCGATAACTTAACAAATTAAACTCTCGTAACACTCTCGAATTAGAGTGTGGTTAGTGTAGGTGGGGTTAATCAGACTATTATAACCCTCAATGGACCATAAATTCTCGAACAATTCAGGGACAGTCGTCAGCTATCTGCAGTTAGTTATTGGTTCTACTATTGAAATTTGCCTTTATGGGCACTATTTAATAACTATTCGCAGGTGATTTTTTAGGGCGAACTTTAGCCTGATGACTGTAAGACGACCTCATTACAAAAAAGACGAAAGTCTCTAAAGCCAAAGGAATGTTTATATGTCTAATCCGCTATTAACCTTCACGGACTTACCTCCGTTTTCACAGATCAAGCCAGAGCACGTAAAGCCTGCAGTTGAGCAAGTGATTGAAGCGTGTCGCAACAAGATAGAACAAGTACTTGAAGGTAATACTTCACCAAGCTGGGACAACCTAGTTGCTCCAATTGAAGAAGTGGATGATCGTTTAGGTCGCATTTGGTCACCTGTAAGCCATATGAACTCTGTCGTGAACAGTGACGAACTGCGTGAAGCGTATGAGAGCTGCTTACCTGTGCTATCTGAATACGGCACTTGGGTTGGCCAACACAAAGGCTTGTTCGAAGCGTATAAAGCGATTAAGGCGAGTGAAGCATTCTCTGCACTGAACCGAGCTCAACAAAAAACTATTACCGACGCACTGCGCGACTTTGAATTGTCGGGCATTGGCTTACCTGCAGATGAACAGCATCGTTACGGCGAGATCAGCAAGCGCCAGTCTGAGTTAGGCTCTCAATTCTCAAATAACGTGCTTGATGCAACCATGGGTTGGAGCAAGCAGAACACAGACGTAGCTGAGCTGGCAGGTATGCCTGAATCAGCACTGGCGGCAGCTCAAGCGGCGGCTGAGTCTAAAGAGCAAGAAGGCTACCTACTGACTTTAGATATCCCATCATACCTACCTGTGATGACCTACTGTGATAACCAAGAACTGCGTAAAGAGCTTTATGAAGCGTACGTAACGCGCGCTTCAGATCGCGGTCCAAACGCAGGTAAGTGGGACAACACTGAGATCATCACCGAGCAACTTAAGCTGCGCCACGAGATCGCGCGCATGTTGGGTTTCAGTACTTACAGCGAAAAATCACTGTCGACTAAGATGGCAGAAACGCCAGACCAAGTGCTTGGCTTCCTAAACGACCTAGCAGTAAAAGCCAAACCGCAAGGTGAGCGAGAAGTTGAAGAGCTACGCCAGTTTGCTGAGAAAGAATTTGGTGTCTCTGAGCTAAACCTGTGGGACATCGCTTACTACAGTGAGAAACAAAAACAGAAACTGTTCGAGATCTCTGATGAAGAGCTTCGTCCTTACTTCCCAGAATCTAATGTGGTTTCAGGTCTGTTTGAGGTACTGAACCGCGTGTTTGGTATGTCGGTAACAGAGCGTCAAGGCGTAGACACTTGGCATGAGTCAGTGCGTTTCTTTGATATCTTTGATGCGACTGGAACACTGCGTGGTAGCTTCTACCTAGATCTATACGCACGTGAACACAAACGTGGTGGCGCTTGGATGGATGACTGTCGTGGTCGTCGCATTACCGAATCTGGCGAGCTACAGACCCCGGTTGCTTACCTAACGTGTAACTTCAATAAGCCAGTTGGTGATAAGCCAGCACTGTTTACTCACGATGAAGTGGTGACCTTGTTCCACGAATTCGGCCACGGTATCCACCACATGCTAACGCAAGTAGAAGCGGGCGCAGTTGCGGGTATCAATGGTGTGCCTTGGGATGCGGTTGAGCTACCAAGTCAGTTCCTAGAAAACTGGTGTTGGGAAGAAGAAGCGCTGTCGTTCATCTCTGGTCACTTCGAAACGGGTGAAGCGCTACCAAAAGAGATGCTAGAGAAGATGCTAGCGGCGAAGAACTTCCAATCTGCGATGTTTATCCTGCGTCAGCTAGAGCTTGGTTTGTTCGATTTCACGCTACACACAGAATACGACCCTGAAGTGGGTGCTCGCGTACTAGAAACGCTAGCGGATGTTAAGTCTAAGGTGTCGGTACTGCCAAGCCTAGATTGGAACCGTTTCTCACACAGCTTTGGTCATATCTTTGCTGGTGGTTACAGCGCGGGCTACTACAGCTACCTGTGGGCAGAAGTGCTATCGGCAGATGCGTTCTCAGCATTTGAAGAAGAGGGTATCTTCAACACTGAAACGGGTAATCGCTTCCTGAACAACATCCTTGAAATGGGTGGCAGTGAAGAGCCAATGGAGCTGTTCAAACGCTTCCGTGGTCGTGAGCCACAAATCGACGCAATGCTGCGCCACGCGGGAATCAACGCATAATCACGGTAACTATCTAGTTTATTGCGAAAAGAGCCTCTAGTTAGAGGCTCTTTTTTTGTCTGTGCGTTATGCCAAGCAAGGCGAATCAATGTTATGGATTCACATTGCGGTTGATAGGGTTCTGCAATGAAATCAGTGTCTCTGTCGACTGAACTTCATCGATCGCTTGCAGCTTATCGATCAATACAAACTGCAGCTCTTCTATCGACTTACACATCAGCTTTACAAAGATATTGTAAGCACCAGTGGTGTAGTACGCCTCAACCACTTCGTCTAAGGCATTCAGCTTAGCGATCGCCGAGTGGTAATCTTTGGCAGCATTAAGGTTGATGCCAATAAAGCAACACACGTCGTAACCCAGTTTTTTGGTGTTTACCACAACTTCCGTTCGCTCGATAATGTCTGCCGATCTCATCTTTTCGATGCGAACGTGAATCGTCGCAGGGCTGACATCGAACTGCTTTGCCATTTCAGCGTAAGGAGTTCGTGCATCTTCCATCAAGGTTTTGAGAATGGCACGGTCTAGATCATCTAGACGAGCTGTGGTTGTGGACATGCATAATCCTTAGGTTGAATGAAAAACATACCGGCTTGAGTACACATCATAGCCAAGGGTGATAATATTAGCAGTAACTATAGGGTTAGGGTGAATTCAGTGCGATTTTCGTTATTTTTTATTGTGATGTGTTGGAGTGTTTTTGCTTCAGCTCAGGCAAAAGATGTGTTGGTTATTCACTCTTATCATCAAGGCTTTTTCTGGACAGATGATTTCCATAAAGGACTATCTGATGAGCTCGATCGCGATGGGTTATCTTACCGGGTTGTTTATCTCGATACCAAGCGAACTCAAAACGCTGAATACTTAGAGCGAATTTATCAGCTATACCGCACTAAGCTGTCGCATGAAGAGTTTGCCGCTGTAGCCGTCAGTGATAATAACGCCCTCAATCTGATGAAACGCTTAGCGCCCGAACTCAATGGCACGCCCGTTATTTTTGGTGGCATCAACAATTTTTCTCCGCAAATGATTGAAGGCTTGCACGCAACCGGTATCACTGAAGATATTGATATGGCGAGCAATATTGAGTTGATCAATCGACTTCAATCGACGGTTAAAAAAGTTTACGTGGTTACCGATCACTCGGTAACGGGTGAAGCGATTCGCGCTCAAGTGGATTTATTTCTACAAAAACGCCCTGAGTTTTCTGGGATGGTGGAGCAATATACGCCTGATTCTTATCAAGAACTGATGACGTTCGCGCAACGCGCTGATCTAACTAAAAGTTTGTTGTTCTGGGCCTACTACCGCGACATCAATGGTCGGGTCAGCAGCAAAGAAGACTGGCGTCAGCTCAACAAAAAAACTCAGATGCCATTGTATATTGTGCATGATTTAGGACTTGGGTTTGGTGCGATTGGTGGCGTGATCCACAGTGGAGAAACGCAAGGTCGAGACACGGGGCGCGTGCTGTTGAGCGTGCTGAACAATCCTAAGGCTCCATTGCCATTGGTGGTTGCTGGCGCGCCAGAAATCAAACTCGATTACCAACAGATCTCACGTTGGGATTTGGGTGCAGAGAATGAAGCCTCAGTAACCTTCCTCAATAAGCCGAAGTCATTCTTAATGCGCTATCGCGATGAAATTCGCACCATCGGTTTAATGTTCTTGAGCATGTCGTGTGTTATCGCGGTGTTGGTGTATTACCTTAACCGTCTGAAGAAGAGCGAACGTGCAAGTCGCCAAAGCCAACGACTGTTGGAGTCGATATTTGATCAGAGCCTGCAATTTATGGGCATCATTGATAAGGGTGGCGTGCTGCTGTCGAGTAACAGCAAGTTACATGAGCTGCTTTATAATCAAGGCTATAAACTGGGAACGCCGCTGCAACAACACCAACATTGGGAAAGTTCTGCGCGAGAAGTGCTAGCCGAATATTTCATCGCAAAAAGTGAGCACCCAGCCTTACGATTTGAAGCCGAGGTGTGGTGTCGAGATCGCGGTGCGATGGTGTTGGATATTTCATTGAAGCCGATGCCGGGCAGTGAAGACGAAGACATTCAGTTTCTCTTTGAGGCGCGCGACGTGACCTCGCGTAAGCTTGCTGAGAATAAGCTGTTCCAACGTGAAGCAAACTTGAAGCTGTATTACGACAAACAGCCGGTGATGATGATTACGCTCGATGGCAATAATCGCATTCAACAAGTGAACCAGTTTGCCGAAGAGCTTTTGGGATACCCTCTCGATCAGTTGTTGGGCCATCGCCCTAGAGAATTCTATGTTGATGAGAACGCGATGATTCCTCGTCATATCTTGCTGCAACCTCAGCATAAGATTCGTGGTGTGTGGCGTCGTGATATCGAATATCGCCATGCCGACGGCAGCAAGATCTGGATTCGTGAAAATATCCGCCCGTTGGTGGAGTCTGATCAGCTGTTGATTGTGGGTGAAGACATCACCGAAACGCACGAGCTTTCTGAAAAGCTAGAGTATCAGGCTCGCTATGACCTACTGACTGACACCTTTAACCGCAACCACTTTGAGCAAGAGCTGCAAAAGGCGCTGAAAGAGGTTGAGAGCCACATGCGAACTCACGCAATGTTGTTCCTAGATTTGGATCAGCTGAAAGTGCTGAACGATACCGCAGGACATGAAGCGGGTGATGCTGCGATCTTGTTTAGCGCCAAACTGCTAGAAGACGTACTGCCTTACAATGCGGTGTTAGCGCGAATGGGTGGTGATGAGTTTGCTGTGCTGATGAAAGACTGTACTGAACGAGATGCGGTGAATGTGTGTCGCAGTATTATCTCGATGATGAGTGAGAATCCATTCTTGTGGGATGATATTCGACTCAACCTGACGTGCTCTATCGGTATTCGATTGATCGACCATACAGCAGCTTCACCACAGATGGTGCACGCTCAGGCGGATGCAGCTTGTCATGCCGCTAAAGAAGAAGGTCGCAATCGCTATCATCTTTACCATCAAGATGATGAAGACCTGCGTCGTCGCCATCTTGAGATGGAGTGCGTTAACCTAGTGCATGAGGCCTTGGCTAACGATCGCTTAGAGTTGTTTGCGCAGCGAATTCTTGGCCTAGATGAAGACAGCGATAAAATGCACTTTGAAATCTTGGTCCGCATCAAGAACATCCAAGGGGAATACATCTCCCCGGGGATCTTCATGCCAGCCTCAGAGCGTTATAACATCGCGCATTTGATTGACCGCCAAGTCGTCAGTCAAACCTTGGGTTGGTTGGAGCAACGCCCTGAGGTTATTGAGGAACTGGGGATGTGTTCAATCAATCTTTCCGGTCACTCGATGGGTAACCGTGAGTTTGTCGAATTTTTGATAGATAGCCTGAGCGATTCATCGATACCGTGTCATAAGATTTGTTTAGAGATCACCGAAACAGCGGCCATGAGTAACATGAAGCAGGCGATCAAGTTCTTCACTCGAATCAAAGAGCTTGGCTGCATGATTGCATTGGATGATTTTGGCTCAGGGCTATCGTCATTTGGCTATCTGAAAAAGCTGCCTGTCGATATTGTGAAGATCGATGGCTTGTTTGTACGTGATATTGATGTGAATGAGATGGACCATGTGATGGTTCGCTCGATCAATGATCTTGCCAAGCAGATGGGCAAGCACACCGTGGCTGAGTTCGTTGAAAATACCCAGATTATCGACAAGCTTATCGAACTGGGTGTGAACTACGCGCAGGGCTACATCATAGGGCGACCTAAGCCACTCGCAGAGCTTGTTGAAGAGTTAAGACAAGAGCGAGAGACAGAGCCATTGGTTTAGGTAAGCCGACTTTAGCTGGGAATACTTTTCACCGCTAATATGTATTGTTGAGGCAATCAGGTAAACTGGTTGCCTCTTTTGTTTTGAATACTACTGTCTGTTGGAGACGACCTTGCAACTACAACTGATTTGCGAAGATGCTACCCAAATCGATCATTTGAATGACTTGGCGACCCGTTGGAATTTATCTCATGATGAAAACAGCGAATTTGCCTTGGTGCTGACTGATGAGCGTCTTGAGTTACGCAAAGTGGACGAGCCCAAGTTAGGAGCTATCTTTGTTGATTTAGTGGGCGGTGCGGTTGGTCACAGACGTAAGTTTGGTGGTGGCAAAGGTCAGGCGATCGCCAAGGCGGCAGGTTTAAACAAAGGGGCTACGCCAACCATTCTTGATGGTACTGCAGGCTTAGGTCGCGATGCGTTTGTATTGGCTTCTCTAGGTTGCAAGGTGCAAATGGTAGAGCGTCACCCTGTAGTAGCAGCTTTGCTGGATGATGGCTTACAACGTGCCCAGCAAGACCCAGACATCGGCGGTTGGGTAAGCGAGCGTATGAAGTTGATTCACGCATCCAGTCACGATGCTTTAGACAAGCTCAGTAACGATCCTGACTTTGAACAACCTGATGTGGTGTACCTCGACCCTATGTACCCACACCCAGAGAACAAAAAGAAATCGGCTCTGGTCAAAAAAGAGATGCGCGTATTCCAATCTTTGGTGGGTGCCGATCTGGATGCTGATGGCCTATTTGAGCCAGCGATGAAGTTGGCATCGAAGCGAGTTGTGGTTAAAAGACCGGATTACGCAGCTTGGTTAGACGAGCAAAAACCGAGCATGGCGATCGAAACCAAAAAGAACCGTTTTGACGTCTATGTGAAAGCATCAATGACTTAATTGAAGCATCAATAACTTAGATACACGCTAAGAAAATTTCCCGTCATAAATACGATAAATTGCCATTTAACACTTGCGATAGTCGCGTTACAGATGTATATCTAACTAAGAATCATTATTATTCTTAGCTGGAGTTGAAGCATGGCTAAACGCTTTTGTAAGTTAAACCGTCGAGATATCACCGAACACTTGGGCGAGATCCACAGCTTGGTGACTGAACCTAAGTTCGTGTGTCGTTCTTGCGCGCGTTCTTCGGCGGATCAAGCGAATCTATGCAAACCCACCGCAATTCCACCTCTTGGTTGTCAAAACAAACCCGTTGAAGAGAAAGTCGCATGCGGCCTGCTAGCGGAAACATTACCTGCACCAGAACTGTCGCTTGCGGAAATCAACGAGGCAATTGAACCGAGCGTACAAATGTTCGATCCAGCCGCCGCTGATATGGCCCCTGAGCTTGCCAAAAAAGAAGCCGCACAGAAAAAAGCCAAGCTGAAAAAACTGATGGCGAAGGCGAGCGGTGATGAGAAAGCTGAACTCAAACAAGCGAAGAAAGCGGCTAAGAAACAAGAGAAGTACAATAAGAAACTGGCGAAGATGATTAAGAAGCAGCAAAAGCTGTTTAAGAAAAGTCAGAAGCTGGAAAGTGAATTGGAACGAATCAACCTACAACTTGATGATGTTGCCTTCACTGAAACCAAGACTCAGGTAGTGAGCCACAATCAAATCCACTGAAGTTGATTTGAATGGTTTATTGCTACAGCGATGATTTAAAAAGAGCGACCTTAGGTCGCTCTTTTGCTTTTTGGGGTTATCCGAGCTGACTCATGTAGCTCGTTCAAATCAGCTAAGCGTTGCTTGCGGATCTTGCTACGCGCTTCTTCACCCACGTCTCATTGACGAATAAAGAGAATAAGATAACGGCGCCACCAATAGACAAGCGAACCAAATCGACATCTCTGTTCCAAATCAGGATATTCACCACCAGACCAGCAGGAACCAAGGCATTGTTCATCACTGCCAGCGCGCCAGCATTCACCATGCACGCGCCTTTATTCCACATAAAGTAACCCAGCCCCGACGCAATCAAGCCAAGGTAGATCAGGATTCCCCATTGAAGTGTGGTGGTGGGCAGTTTCTCTGGGTTGCCTAGTAGCATGAAAGCCACTGACGCGACACATAGCGCCCCTAAGTAGAAGTAACCAAATACGGTTCGCTGAGGCAACTCGGTCGATTCCTTCTCCATCACCACCTTGTAGCCCACCTGACCAATAGCAAAGCACAGGTTCGCGCCTTGCACGACGAGGAAGCCGACTAAAAAGTTTTCGTTAATACCTGCGAACTTAATGAATACCGCGCCCAATACCGCAATTGCCGCTGTCACTAGGTACCACGGAGAGAATTGCCCTTTGAGAAAGTCATAAATAAGCGTGACGTAAATTGGCGTGAAAACGGTAAACAAAAGGACTTCAGGAACGGATAGCAGTAAGAAAGACTGATAGTAGAAGCAGTACATCAGGCCAAGCTGGATACCACCAATTGCCATCAATTTAGCGATCAGCTTACGCGATACGCCGCGAAACTTTAGGAAAGGAAGAAATACGACGCCGGCAAGGGCAACACGCATTAAAACAGAGAACCAAGAATCAACCAGACCCGCAAGGTAAACGCCGATCAGGCTAAAGGAGAAGGCCCATAGGAGGGTAACACCAGCTAAATAGCTCATAGTAAAACTTCGTTAATAAGATATGAGCTGTATGTTACCTAACCTTAAATCATTAGTCTTCTGAATCTCTTAGAGGCACGACCAGCATATCAACCGGAGAGGCGTTGATCAGTTGGCGTGTTGAAGAGAGCAGCTTGCTCCAAAAGTCTTGATGGTGACCGCAAACCACGAGATCAACATTGAACTCGTTGATGGTGTCACACAGCTCATGACTCAAATCACCACTGCCTACTAGGGTATGGGTGATCGGGTATTGGGCGTGCTCCGCAAAATTTTGCAGCTGAATACGAGACGCTTCCATCGCGTTGTGCTGGGTTTCGGCCATGTTGATATCAATCAGGCCGGTATACAGCTCTGCGTAGTTAATATCGATATGGATAAAAGAGACTTTGGCTTCCAATGGCTTAGCCAATGCTACCGCTTTATCCACAATTAATTTGCTGTCTTCTGATAAATCGACCGCGACCAAAATATGTTTGTAACTCATATCGCTACCTCCTTTATTCATTGTCTGATTTAAGATTAGCACTATGCGATGGCTTTTTTTGCTGAAGTGATCTCATATCCACTGTCTTGCGTAATGACAGCTCGAAATATTGGTTAACTAATGGCCTGCGAGATATTCATTAAATAGTGATATAGTAGAGAAAATTGAGGATGTAATTAGGAGTCTTAAATGCTGTCAAAAACTATGGTTGAGCAACTGAATGATCAAATTAACCTAGAATTTTTCTCATCCAATCTATACTTACAAATGAGTGCTTGGTGTGAAGACAAAGGATTTGAAGGTGCAGCAGAGTTTCTGCGTGTTCATGCAGTAGAAGAAATGGAACATATGCAGCGTCTTTTCACTTACGTAAGTGAAACAGGTGCAATGCCAATTCTAGGTGCGATTGAAGCGCCAAAACATGAATTTGATAGCCTTGGTGCTGTGTTCCGTGAAACTTATGAACATGAGCAAATGATTACTCAAAAGATCAACAAACTGGCTCACGTTGCTTTCAGCACACAAGATTACTCAACCTTTAACTTCCTGCAATGGTACGTTGCAGAGCAACACGAAGAAGAGAAGTTGTTTAAAGGTGTATTGGATAAGCTAGAGCTTGTTGGTGAAGACGGTAAAGCACTGTTTTTTATTGATAAAGACCTAGCGCAATTGGCAAAAGATGGTTCATCTTCAATTATGGAAGCTCCTGCCGTTTAGGTAGTACGAAAAAGACACTGATTATCTTTTTCTTTTGAGTTTTCTTATGAAGATGTAGGGAGGAAAGGATGATCAGCGGCGACACTATTCTATTTGCACTAATGGTTGTGACTTGCGTGAACTGGGCGCGTTATTTTACTGCGCTAAGAACGCTCATTTATATTATGCGAGAAGCGCATCCTCTACTTTATCAACAAGTAGACGGAGGCGGTTTTTTCACAACCCATGGCAATATGACCAAACAGGTTCGCCTGTTCAGTTACATCAAAAGCAAAGAGTATCACCATCATCATGACGAAGTTTTTACTTCGAAGTGCGATCGCGTAAGACAGTTATTCATACTCTCTTCCGCTCTGCTAGGTGTAACCTTGCTGTCTTCTTTCATCGTCTGAGTTTTTAGTACGTGTGAAGTAGAGCTTAGGTTTTGGTGTGAAGCTTTGGTTGTTGGTTCGCTAAGCCAAGTAGTGGTTTTGCTGCTGTCTGCTAATTGTACAATTGAACATCAATTGCAAAGTTTAAAATTGCCGCTAAAATAGCGAGCAATTAGTAAGGATGTGCTGTTTATGCACATCCTTTTTTATTGATGGCATTTCGAGAACAGGGTGTACTCGAAATGCAAAAGTGAAGAAAAGCAGAACCACATGAGTGAAAAATTTGATGTAATCGTAATTGGTGCGGGCGCCGCAGGCTTAATGTGTGCTGCGGAAGCTGGTAAACGTGGCCGACGAGTGCTGGTGGTTGATCATGCAAAGAAACCAGGCAGAAAAATTTTAATCTCAGGTGGCGGTCGTTGTAACTTCACTAACTATGATGTTTCAGCCAACAACTTCCTGTGTAACAACCCTCACTTCGTGAAGTCAGCTTTATCTCAATACACCAACTGGGATTTTATCTCGATGGTCAGCAAGTACGGTATTGAGTTCGAAGAGCGGCTTTGTTTCCTAATTG
>NZ_JBFRJM010000014.1:0-22467 GCF_041468865.1 Vibrio sp. 10N.286.52.C3
TTATTACCTCGCTTGGTATTGATCAAAAGAGTTGTTCTCTTAAAACACTATTGAAGGCGCCTTGGCAGAGTGGCTATGCAGCGGATTGCAAATCCGTGGACCTCGGTTCGACTCCGGGAGGCGCCTCCATAATTCAGAAAAAACCAGTCCTAGTGACTGGTTTTTTCGTTTCTGGCCCCGCTAAAAGCTTCCTACGTACCCATTTCAATGCTTATCAAAGAAATCTTTGTTACGGATATACTTGCTCATCAAGTGGTAAGAGAAAGGTCTTATCAGCCAACTAAAGATAGAGCGACCAAGGCGGATTAATGTAGGAGTGTTCTCATAGATTCGTCCGTTATAAAGCCAAAGCACTTTACCTACATGCCAATAGAGCAAAGGAACCGGTGGCATGAAGGTCACGATGTCGATGTCACAGCAAATTCGGTAGGTCTTCTTACTCATGCGATAGTGCTTTCGAAAGCTCCAATCACCAATGGCGGGTTGGCCAAAAGTCACTATTCGTTTAATACAGCCTGGGTACTTTTGATCAAAGTAATCAGCGAAGACACAACCGATAGCGCCTCCGGAAGAGTGGCCAGTAATAGACACTCTTTTTCCTTGTTCGATGAGAGGTGTGAGCGTGGCTTCCAAGCGCTCAATAACGGTTAAGCCAAGCTTATCTTCATTACGACTTGGCTGGCTCTCTTGAAACATTAGATGGTAGAAACCCGCATGCACACGATAATTGAGCCCAATTCTCTTACAGCTTCTTGTCCATAGAGCAAAGGTTAGTAGCCAATCTGAGATACTGTGCGATCCTTTGATTACCACAACCACTTCATCTTTGTCGCTACTCCACAACACTCTAATCATGGTTTTACCAAACTGGTTCTTGATGATGCGTTGTCCATTAGGGTCAAAACCATAGCGAGTCTGCTTAAAAACTCTAGGGTAGGCGAGGTTACAAAGAACGGCATAGCGCTCATATTGATATCGTTTTAGTGGTTTCACATGTTTACTTCTTAATAAGAGTTACTTCAAACTCTAATCGTTGAATGTGAAAAGCACATGAAAACGCCATTTGCTTGGTTTAAAACAATAAAATCACCGCATTCAATTGGTATTTGAATCAATGGTTGTCAGTGATTTGTCCGTTTAAATTAGAAATCCAAGTATAAGAACCGTACAAGCTGCACTAAATTTATTCTTTTGAGTTCGATAATTAATCACCTGAATTAAAAGATAAAATTTATTGTTGACGAATTTTTTCCTTCCGTTAAAGTACACCTCGTTCTCACGGCTTAGGTCGCTGAGAGATGGTGTTTTTACTTTTCAGTAATCGGCCTCGCGAGATTGCGTTGCCCTGGTGGTGGAATTGGTAGACACAAGGGATTTAAAATCCCTCGGCGTTCGCGCTGTGCCGGTTCAAGTCCGGCCCGGGGCACCATCTATCTAGCTTCTACATTTTGAGTAGAGTGATGAACAAAGAGTTGTTCTCTTAAATCACTATTAAAGGCGCCTTGGCAGAGTGGCTATGCAGCGGATTGCAAATCCGTGGACCTCGGTTCGACTCCGGGAGGCGCCTCCATTCTTTCTCTTAGTTTGATAAGTTAAGAGATAATAAGAATGAAAATGCGATACTAGCTCAGTTGGTAGAGCGCAACCTTGCCAAGGTTGAGGTCATCGGTTCGAACCCGATGTATCGCTCCAAATTTTGTAGTGTTGATTCATTTCGACATTAAGATGGTGTTTTACTTTTCAGTAATCGGCATCGCAATAAAGAATTGCGTGCCCTGGTGGTGGAATTGGTAGACACAAGGGATTTAAAATCCCTCGACGTTCGCGTTGTGCCGGTTCAAGTCCGGCCCGGGGCACCATCTATTTGATTATTACCTCGCTTGGTATTAATCAAAAGAGTTGTTCTCTTAAAACACTATTGAAGGCGCCTTGGCAGAGTGGCTATGCAGCGGATTGCAAATCCGTGGACCTCGGTTCGACTCCGGGAGGCGCCTCCACTATTCAAAGTTGAAAGGCCAGCAGAAATGCTGGCCTTTTTGCTATCTGAAATTCTAAACCCTCATGCTATGTTCAAACTTCCACGTATGCTCTCTAATCAGTAGCACCACTAGGAACAAGCTATATCAGATCACTTTTGTGCCGGTCTTTTCCTTATGTAAACCTATCATTTGCTAAACAACCAACAGCATCTGTTAACCAATTGCGCCGTTTGTGAGTGGAATGAGTGGGGAATGGAAAAGGGCGACTGTCTTTTGCGTCATTAAATTCTTCATATTTATACATAGTTGCTCATGATCCTGTAACGCTTTCATGAGTTATTACACTTATTATGACCACAAATGAAAATGATTGTCATTTACTTGTGTTGCTGCTAACCTATTGTGAAACTTTACAACATCTTATCTACTGCACGAAAGTGTATATAAAACCCCGCTAAACCTTATTAAACCTACGGTTATTCGTTTGCTTCGTTTGCTTCGTATGATAAATCAGCAGATCTACCTCTTTTGTCCTACCCCTTTAGGGTAGTTCGATTTCGTAATTGATTTACATCATATTTTCATTTTCTTTCATAATTCATTATTCGCTCAGTTAAGAAATATATAACCTTCAGGAATTCTTATGAGCAAGATGAAGCTAGTCGTAATCGGTAACGGGATGGTCGGCCATCGCTATATCGAAGATTTAGTCGAGAAGACAGACGTTGCTAACATGGACATCACAGTCTTCTGTGAAGAGCCTCGCGTAGCCTATGATCGTGTACACCTTTCTTCTTACTTTTCACACCATACTGCGGACGAACTTTCTTTAGTTAAAGAAGGCTTCTACGAGAAACACGGCATCAACATGCTGATCGGTGAGCGTGCTATTAACGTTAACCGTGAAAAGAAAACAGTTTACTCAAGTACTGGTCGTGAAATTCAATACGACAAGCTAATCCTTGCTACAGGTTCATACCCATTCGTTCCGCCAATCAAAGGTAACGAAGGTAAAGACTGTTTCGTTTACCGCACAATCGAAGACTTGAAAGCTATCGAAGCAACCGCTAAGAATTCTAAATCTGGTGTGGTTGTTGGTGGCGGTCTACTTGGTCTTGAAGCTGCAGGCGCACTAAAAGCTCTTGGTGTAACCACGCACGTTGTTGAGTTTGCTCCAAAGCTAATGGCTGAGCAGCTTGACCAAGCGGGTGGTAACCAACTTCGTCAAAAAATCGAACGTATGGGCGTTAACGTACATACAAGTAAGAACACGCTTGAGATTGCTCCTGAAGGCACTGAAGCTCGTAACGTAATGCGCTTTGCAGACGGTACAGAGCTAGAAACTGATTTCATCGTATTCTCTGCTGGTATTCGCCCACAAGACAAACTTGCTCGTCAAATGGGGCTGGGTATTGCACCACGTGGCGGTATCGAGATTAATGATCACTGTCAAACGACAGACAAAGACATCTACGCAATCGGTGAGTGTGCGTCTTGGAACCAAACGTTCTACGGCCTAGTGGCTCCTGGTTACAAAATGGCAACGGTAGCGGTTGACCACGTTGTTGGTAACGAAAGCACATTTGAAGGTGCTGACATGTCTGCGAAGCTTAAGCTTTTGGGCGTGAAAGTAGGCTCTATCGGCGATGCGAACGGTCGTACTCCTGGCTGTAAGAGCTACGTTTACCAAAACGAAGAACAAGAAGTTTACAAGCGTCTAATCGTTTCTGAAGACAACAAGAAGCTGCTTGGTGCAGTAATGGTTGGCGACACGTCTGACTACGGTGATCTTCTACAGCTTATGCTGAACGAAATCGACCTACCAGAACACCCAGATGCATTGATTCTTCCTGCTCATGCTGGTGCTGAAAAGCCAACACTTGGCGCGGATTCTCTTCCTGAGTCTGCTGTTATCTGTTCTTGTTTCGATGTGACTAAAGGCAAGATCGCTCAAGCGGTTGCTGAAGGTCACCACACAATCGGTGATATCAAAGCAGTAACAGGCGCAGGTACTGGTTGTGGTGGTTGTATTCCACTAGTGACTTCAGTACTAAACGCTGAACTTGCTAAAGCTGGTGTTGAAGTGAAGAACGACGTGTGTGAGCACTTTGCATACTCTCGCCAAGAGCTTTTCCACCTAATTCGCATCGAAGAAATCAAAACGTTCGATGAGCTATTAGAGAAATACGGTAAAGGCTACGGCTGTGAAGTATGTAAGCCTCTAGCAGGTTCTATCCTTGCTTCTTGCTGGGGTGAACACATCCTTAAGCCTGAATTAGTGAAGCTGCACGATACCAACGACAACTTCCTAGGTAACATGCAAAAAGACGGTACTTACTCTGTAATCCCTCGTATGGCGGGTGGTGAAGTAACACCTCAAGCACTAAGCGTTCTTGCTGATGTTGCTGCTGAATACAACTTGTACACCAAGATCACAGGTGCACAACGTATCGGCCTATTTGGTGCTCAGAAAGATGACTTACCAGCAATCTGGAAGAAGTTAATCGCTGCAGGTTACGAAACGGGTCAAGCTTACGCAAAAGCACTTCGTATGGCGAAAACATGTGTAGGTTCTACTTGGTGTCGTTACGGCGTTCAAGATTCAGTTGGCCTAGGCGTGATGATCGAGAACCGTTACAAAGGCATCCGTACTCCTCATAAGATGAAGTTTGGTGTGTCTGGCTGTACTCGTGAGTGTGCTGAAGCTCAAGGTAAAGATTTAGGTATTATTGCGACTGACGCAGGTTGGAACATGTATGTATGTGGTAACGGTGGTATGAAACCTCGTCACGCAGACTTACTGGCAAGCGACCTAGACCAAGAAACGCTAATCAAGTACATCGACCGTTTCATGATGTTCTACATCCGCACGGCTGCGCCACTACAACGTACTTCGGTATGGATGGACAACCTAGAAGGTGGTGTTGATTACCTACGTGAAGTGATTGTAGACAACAAGCTTGGTATCAATGACCAACTTGAAACTGACATTGCTGGCCTAGTAGATAACTTTGCTTGTGAGTGGACAGACACTATCAACGACGAAGCTCAACTTAAACGCTTTGCACACTTCATCAATGCTGATGACCGTGATGAAAACGTTGTGTTTGTTGATGATGGCCGTGAACAACACCGTCCTGCGACATTCACTGAGAAACACCCTGAAGCCATTACTTCAAAGCATCAGGGCGACATCATTCACGTAGAATCTGTTTAAGGGGAGACGACATCATGGCATTTACCAAAGTTTGTAAGATCGAAGACATTATCCCAGGTACAGGTGTTTGTGCGTTGGTTGGTGGTGAGCAAGTAGCTGTATTCCGCCCAACGAAAGCTGAAGAAGTATTCGCGATTAGCAACACAGACCCTTACTTCCAGTCTAACGTGTTATCACGTGGCTTGATTGTTGAGCACAAAGAAGAGCTTTGGGTGGCAAGTCCACTTAAGAAACAACGCTTCAACCTGACAACCGGTGCGTGCATGGAAGACGAGAACTTCAACGTCAAAGCGTACAAAGCTCGTGTTACCAAAGGTGCTGTAGAAATCTCTGCTTAATCTTTGGATGAGTAAGATTTGATAGTTCAAGGGTTCTAGTTCTCGATATTGCCTTAACTCGGCAACTAGAGCCTTTTCCTATCCAATTTTAACTTTTAATTTAAACTTTTTAAGGACAACCTTATGTCTCCTGATTACAAACCAGCTGAATTCGTTCAAACGATGATTGATGTGGGTGAAGCGAAAACGAAAACAAGTACTCGCGATCTTCTGATTCGAAGCACTATGGCTGGTATCATCCTTTCTCTAGCGGTTGTTGTTGCTATTACAGCAATGGTTCAAACCGGTATTGGCCTTGTTGGCGCACTTGTGTTCCCAGTTGGCTTCGTCATTCTAAGTGTAATGGGTTATGACCTAGTAACTGGCGTATTCGGCCTTGCACCTTTAGCGAAATTCGACAACCGCCCAGGTATTACTTGGGGTCGTATCCTACGTTGTTGGGGTATTGTTGGTCTTGGTAACCTTGTCGGTTCTTTGATTGTTGCTTTCCTTGTTGCAGTATCACTAACGGGTAACTTCTCTTTAGAACCAAACGCTGTTGCTCAAAAGTTCATTGCTGTTTCTACAGGTCGTAGCCTAGGTTTTGAAAACATGGGTATGGACGGATGGATCACGTGTTTCGTACGCGGTATCTTCTGTAACCTTATGGTATGTCTAGGTGTGATTGGCAACATGACTGCACGCACAGTATCTGGCCGTGTAGCAATGATGTGGTTCCCAATCTTCATCTTCTTCGCACTCGTATTTGAGCACACAGTGGTAAACATGTTCCTATTCCCACTAGGTATGATTCTTGGCGCTGATTTTGGTATCGCGACATGGTTGAACTTCAACCTTATCCCAACAATCCTAGGTAACATCGTTGGTGGTCTATTAATGACGTGTGTTCCTCTATACCTAACTCATGCTAAAACAGCTCCTTCTCTAGGCGCTAAGTAATTCTGAATACGGTGAAACGTAATTTAGTATGAGATTAAGAGCCCCAACAACATGTTTGGGGCTTTTTTAGTTCGAAAGCCCTTATATCATTGCGCAAATTACTCGCAATAGACTGTTTTGTTATAATTACTTCTATCTTCGTTAGTATTTAGACTGAATATTTAATTCAACACCTGATAGTCTAAGGGTTAAGGATTTGGATAAGTCATCATGAATACAGTGACTTATCACATAGATTGAAGCTTGAGATAAAACAAGCAAACCTTCGGAGCACAGCATGTCAGAAGTATCGTCATCGAATGTTAAAGAAATAACCAAAGGATTGGTTTCATTAGTAGGCGCAGGTCCGGGCGACCCAGACTTACTTACGTTAAAAGCGGCACGAGTGATTCAACAAGCAGACGTGTTGGTTTATGACCGTTTGGTATCAAAAGATATTTTGGCGATGGCTAATCCAGAAGCGGAAATGTTGTATGTGGGCAAAAAGCTCGATCATCACTGCGTACCGCAAGATCAGATCAACCAACTATTAGTGACCAAAGCTCAAGAGAACAAACACGTAGTGCGTCTAAAAGGTGGTGACTCGTTTATCTTTGGTCGTGGTGGTGAAGAGTGTGAAACGTTAGCTGAGAATGACGTGAGATTTGAAGTGATTCCGGGCATCACAGCTGCTGCCGGAGCAACGGCTTATGCGGGCATTCCGTTGACGCACCGTGATCATGCACAAAGCGTGCAGTTTATTACAGGTCACTTGAAGAAAGATGGCGAAGATATTGACTGGCAATCTCTTGCTCAGCACAACCATACCATCGTGTTTTACATGGGCTTGAAAGAGAGTCCGAACATTCAGAAGAATCTACTCGATAATGGTATGCGAGCTGACATGCCAGTTGCGATCATCGAAAACGGTACACGCCAAGAACAAAAGGTGTTTAGAGGTGGGTTACGTGATTTAGCTGACCTTGCGAGCGTCGCAAAGAGCCCAGCGCTGATTGTTGTAGGCAGCGTGGCTCAGCTCCATGAAAAACTTGCTTGGTTTAACAAACAAGCTTGATCGTTTGACCTTCTAATTGGATCTCTAAGCCACTACTGAGTCCATCAAGAATCAAATACTGCAGCGGCTGCCTTGTCGCTGCATTTCTTGTTGGCGCATCGGCATTTCGTCAATGATATTGGTGATCTGTTTCCAATCTGTTTTGCCACTCCATCGGTGCTTCTCTTTCCCGTCTTTACCAATCAAAACAGCGGTATGTGATCCTTTCGGGATCTCGTAAATACTGGTGACTGCTTCTAAGTTAAACTCTTCTTCTAACCAAGTTGGGACTGTGTAACCACTCTCAGCAATAACCATAATGACGACATCTCGTTCGTCCAATTGACAGTTATTGAGCAACACTTCATTCAGAAACTCTTTAACGATTGAATCTTCCTTTGGAGCGAAATAAATCACACTGCGGTGTGGCAAAGGCTTTGAGTGAGAATAAGCGGGGTAGGCGAGTACTGAATTGATGGTTAAGCTCATGATTATTACCGTGCTGATGGTCAGTAGTTTAAGCAAACTAAACCAGCTACCAGAGTTTGATGGTTGATTTAAAGTTTGCATCGCTTTGGTTGTGTCGATGCTTACGATCGAATTGTGTGTTTGTCGGTGCAGCATTGCCAACCTCCCTTTAAAAACTCTAAGCCTGAGTACGATTTGAACGCTACGTAAAGAAAAAGGTGAAGATCAGAACCACCTAAGAAACGCTCAAAACAAATCCACTTACAATAAGCATAGTTAGGATTACGTAAAGACACTTAGCTTTACGCTAAAGATATTAGATTTACGTTAACGATAGCTGGCAGGTTCATTTTTATTGAGTAAAGCGACTCGCATTTTACAATTGAATAGAATAGGGTATACGGAAAATCTAAAGGTATGAATTTATGGAAAACATAGCAATTTTGGTCGACGTTCAGAACGTTTACTACACGACGCGCGACAAATACCGTTCTAACTTCGACTATAACCAGTTTTGGTATGTTGCCACGGAAGGGCGTAACGTTATTGCAGCTAATGCTTACGCAATCTCAAGCCAAGATCCAAAGCAGCGTCAATTTCATCATATACTTCGTGGTGTGGGCTTTAATGTGAAGTTAAAGCCGTTTATTCAGCGTCGAGATGGCAGTGCAAAAGGCGATTGGGATGTGGGTATTGCGTTAGACGCGATAGAACTTGCTGAGACGGTTGATACGATTGTTTTGGTATCAGGAGACGGTGATTTCGAAATCCTTGTAGAGCGAATCAAAGAGCGCTTTGGCAAGCCTGTTGAAGTGTATGGTGTTCCCGGGTTAACTGCTCAAAATCTTATCGATTCTGCATCAAAATTTGTACCGATTGAAAAAGATTTTCTTCTATAGAGGAAATCGGGCACTTTATAATTGAAATCAATAATAACGATAATTAGAATGCAAACAGTTCTTATTTATCGGTATGTGTAATGTCTCGCGTTTTAGTTGTTGATGATGATATTCAGTTGTGTGAATTACTGGGTGAAGTGTTAGAAAATGAGGGGTATCACGTTGATACTGTTCATTGCGGTGAATCCGCGCTTGAGTTTATTCAATCTCACCCTGTCGATTTGGTTCTACTCGATGTAATGCTTCCGAACCTAAGCGGCATTCAAGTAGCAAGACGTATTTGTCAGCGTTTTGCTACTCCCATTCTTATGCTAACCGCGCTTAACGACGATGCCTCAATGCTCGATGGCTACCAAGCAGGCGCCGACCAGTACATCGCTAAACCTTTCAATGTTCCTGAACTCCTGACTCGTATAAAGGTGATTTTACGCCGAGTGGGCTTTGAGCGTCAGAGACAATCTTTAGCTTCCTCTAATCACGGCTTGTGTGAACAACTCTCTCGTTTGCCATTAACTGGCACTGAAAAAGACTTGCTTGATTATTTGGTCAAAAATGACGGTATTGTCGTCTCAAAATCTGATCTGCAAATCCATGTACTCAAGAAAGAATTGTGTCCCTTCGATCGTAATTTAGATATGCATATCAGCAATATACGTAGAAAGCTCGTTCAGGCAGGTTTGTCTAAACAACATATAAAAACCGTTCGTGGTAAAGGTTACAGTTACCTAGAGTCGGTCGGAGCATGAGTAAAAAACTGCTGCGTTGCCCTGATTTTATTGCTAAGCGTAAAGACGGACTCACTTTCCAACTGTTCAGTTACCTGACCGTCATTTTGGTGAGTATTTTGATCCTGCAAGGTGTCGCTGAAAGAGCCTTGATGAAAGCGCTGCTTAAAGTCCCAGAATCGGTAAAAGCGGAAATGCTCGACCTTGCTTACCAAGCGAATGTGTTGATCGAAGAAGGGGACATGGATGAACTCGCGGACTGGGGTAATGCTCAGCAGTATTATCTGTTCGTCATTGATAAAGACAATCGTCCGATCACACATCGTCACATGCACCCACATTTTGAATTTAAGCTCAAATACTTAAGAACGTTAGATCACCAACTTAGTGATCGAGTGAGTAAGCCGATCTTCGGCCTACCACTGGATAACGGTAAAACACTGGTTATCCAACTACCGCACCAGTTTCATCCCGCAAAATCTTTTGCGCCATATTCCTATATGCTTAAAGCATTGATTGCATTGGTCGTATTGTCTCTGTTCTCGATTATCATGGCCAAAAGCCTTCAGCAACCGTTGGATAGATTGAGAGAAGCGAGCCGCAGACTGGCTCAAGGTGACTTCACGGTCAGTGTGGTGTCGGAGTTGAACTCCACCACGCGTGAATTCAACGAGCTTGCACACGATTTTGATTATATGACCTTTGAGATTAAATCTCTGGCTGAAAAGCAACGTTGTTTGATTCGTGATGTCTCACACGAGTTAAGAACACCATTAGCAAGGCAAAACCTCGCACTACACCTGCTGCGCAGCAAGGTTGATGATAAGAGCATAGGCTTGCTTGAGCGAATGGAAAATGAAACAGAAGAGATGAACAAGCTGGTGGGTGAGATACTTGAATTTAGCCGCTTAGAAACCTCTCGCTATGACTCCAAGTTAAGTTTAATGCACCTTGAGCACTATTGTTCAATGTTGATCGCGCAGATGCAAAACGATTTAAAACCGAATCAAACTTTGATTGGTTCCCTAGAGACGCCGATATCAATGGTGAACGTTGATGAGAGGCTACTGCTTCGAGTCATTGGTAACTTGGTCGGGAATGCCATTAAATACGCGGGTGAGAACGCTCATGTGGTCGTGACGACATACGAACAGGTAATGGATAGACGTTACAGTGTAATATCTGTAGAAGATGACGGTGATGGTATTCCTGATAACAAGATTGCAGGTATATTCGACCCGTTTACTCGTATTGAATCAGCAAGAGACAAACGGTCTGGTGGCTACGGTCTGGGCCTTGCGATTGTTAAAGAAGCGATGGGTGTGATGAATGGACATGTAACTGCTGAGAATAGAGAAGGTGGGGGGCTGAGAGTGAACTTGATGTTCCCAATCGGTGATTAGCTTTCCCTATTGATAATTACCTTAAATTGATAACTGTCCCAACTCAGTAGTACTGACTTAAGCGATACCCAATAAAAACGCCACTGCATCTGCAGTGGCGTTTTTCTTTATGCGCTTTGGTATGGGCTAGGCGTAGCCATTAATTACGCCTTAGCTCGGAGGCAAGAGCGTCAGAGAAACTAGATTATGCCTGTTGGCGCGCTAGCTTAACTTCTTCTTCTTTCTCGCCGGCTGCAGGGTCATTGAAGCGAGACTCATCAAGAGCACCTTCAGACTTCGCCACGATGATAGATACGGCACTATCACCTGTGATGTTTACAGCAGTACGAATCATATCAAGAAGACGGTCAACCCCCATGATTAGAGCGATACCTTCAAGCGGTAGACCAACTTGGTTCAATACCATCGCTAGCATAACAAGACCAACACCAGGGACACCTGCAGTACCAACAGACGCCAGTGTCGCCGTTAGGATAACCATTAGGTAATCACCCATTGAAAGGTCGATGTTGTACGCTTGCGCGATAAACGCCGTCGCAACACCTTGCATGATTGCAGTGCCGTCCATGTTCACAGTTGCACCTAGTGGTACTGTGAAAGAAGCGACTTTGTTGTCTACGCCCATACGGTTCTTAGCCGTTTCCATAGTTACTGGAATTGTTGCGTTCGAAGATGCTGTTGAGAATGCAAACATGATTGCATCTTCCATCTTACGTAGGAACGTAATCGGACTAAGACCTGTGAATCCTTTAAGCATCGCACTGTAAGTCACCAAGCCATGCAACAGCAGGGTACCAGCAAGCACTAAGAAGTATTCTGCTAGGTTCCAAATTGCACCTAAGCCAAGGCCAGAGAACAGTTTCGCCATCAAGAAGAATACGCCGTAAGGAGCAAGGTTCATTAGTAGCGCAACTAGCTTCATGATCACTTCGTTTAGATCAGAGAAAACTGCAGCGATACGTTCACCGGGTTTGCCCGCTGCACTGATTGCGATACCAAACAACACTGCAAATACGATAACTTGTAACGTTTTGCCCTCAGCCATCGCCTGAATAGGGTTGGTTGGGAACATGTCGATGATTACTTGGCCCAGAGAAGGGGCATCCGCTGATTTGAAAGAGCTCGCAGCAGTAAGATCCGCACCAGCTCCAGGTTGGAACAGGTTACCGATAGTTAATGCTAGAGTGATGGCAACGGCAGTAGTACCGATATAAAGTGCAAGCGTTTTGCCACCCATACGGCCAAGAGTTGATAAGTCTTTAAGAGAACTTGTACCGCACACTAGTGAAACGAAGACTAGAGGCACAACAAGCATTTTTAAACTGGCGACAAAGATTTGTCCGCCCACTTCAAAGAGTCCGTTAACGATGTAGTTGTTAACAAATCCGTTGTCTGCAAAAAGGGATTGAATGGCGAATCCCGTTAATATACCTACGACCATACCGAGGATTACTCGACCAGTCAGAGACATAGGTTTCTTGGTATTCATTTAGAACACTCCTTATTATTTATAACTTTGATACCTTTTCAAAGTGAGCAGGAGATTAGCAGTCGGATAATCAATTCGAAAAACAAAAAATGAGTTTGGAATTATAGATGTGATCAAAATCACTGATAATTGTGTAAATTAAACAAATAAAAACAAAATAATTCACTATTAATTTACATCTATCGAGGGTTTTATACATAAATTTGTCGTTTCAAAGGTAGTAAATAAGAAGAGATAATTTTCTTATCAATCTTCACGTCTTCAATTGACTGAACAAATACCGTTGTTTCAAAAAATTCGGTGAAGATAACCAGTCGATTTACGTCCATGAGCCTTAACTATTTGTATTGAATGGTTTTGTTGAACTCCTCAAATATGACTCACCGACTGGCCTTTACAAAACTTTACGAATGCAAAGAATGTAAATTTAATGCAAATGGTAATAGTTATCACTTATATTCACTCCCGAAATAATTCAGTGGTACCGGCAACGGTTCAGCGAACACATCGAATAAATAACAAAGTGTTCGTCTAAAAGAATAAAAGCGGAGTAAAGGACATGTTTTCAAAGAGCCCATTAGCTTTAGTGATCGGCGCAGTATTAGCTTCACCAGCAGTATTGGCAGAAACAGTAAAAACAGACGAGCATATGGTTGTTGAAGGTCGTGACTACGGTTATAAAGCCGACACGAACACAACAGCAATGCGCATGGAGGCGACTCAATTAGAGACTCCGGGACAAGTTTTAGTAATCGATGAGCAAATCATCGATGAACAGCGTGCAACAACGCTTGGTGACGTGCTTAAGAATGACGCGAGTGTAAGTGCTGGCGGTACAAGCCGTAACCGTGAACGTTTCTCTCTACGTGGTTTCTCGGTAGAAAGCTCTTCGGGCTTCCTTAAAAATGGCCAGCAACATTGGTCTCACTACCGTCAACCAATCGAACTGCTAGAGCGTGTTGAAGTACTAAAAGGACCTTCTGGTCTTCTTTACGGTATTTCTGCACCAGGTGGTTTGATCAACATGGTAAGCAAAAAGCCAACTTACGATACGCAAGTAAGTGTTAGCCAAGATATTGGTTCTAATGACCATTCTCGTACAACGGTAGACGTAAGTGGCGCTTTGAACGACGCTGAAACTCTACGTGGTCGCGCGATTCTATCTAAAGAAAGCTACGGTTCTTGGAGAACTTATGGTGACGGAACTGAACCACAAACAGAACGTTTTGTTGGTGGTGTATTCGTTGATTACGATGTAACTGAAGACGTGACAGTTTCTGTTCATTACGACAAAACTAACGACGAAGGTAGCGTAGATTCTGGCGCTTTATACACGCTAGACGGCAACCGAGTAGGTAGCGACAAGCACATCTGGGATGCACAGTGGTCACAGATCGAGAATGATGTTGAGAACGTTGGTTTTGATATTGCTGCTAACCTGACTGATACATGGTCATTAAAAACAGGTTTCAACTACCAAGATTTCGAACGTATTGATATGGAAAGCTACCCAAGCTTTTCAAATATGAATCCTGATGGTACGGGCACCGTGACTCAAGGCGGTAACTACCGTCATGATAAATGGCGTTTCAGAACGGCTTACGTTGATCTAACAACAACCGCTGATCTTGCGGGCACAGAGCACCAACTATTATTCGGTGCTAACTGGTTAGGCTACAGCTATTACCGTGGTATGGATCGCTTCAGCAGCGCTGAATACGCACCAGATGCAACAGTACCAGCGCCGTCAGTGGGTCCAACATCGCTAGGTAAGATGAGTACTTACGATACTTGGGGCTTCTACATCCAAGATTTGATTACTATTAATGATGAATGGCAAGTTCTTGCGGGTGCTCGTTTCGACCGTAAAGTAAGTGATGGCGTAGCAGAAGAAAATGTAGCGCCTAAGCTTGGCCTGATTTACCACCCAGCATCAAACGGTAGTATCTACGCTTCTTACTCTGAAAGTTTCGAACCACAAGGTGTTGTGTCTAGCGGAAGCCGCAACTACACCAACGATGGCGAACTTCTTGACGCAGCAACGGGCGTGTCTTACGAAGTCGGTACTAAGTGGGAACTGATGGACGAACGTCTATTCGTTTCTGGTGCGGTATTCGATATTACCCAAGAAAACATTTCAATGGATGTAGAAGACACTTCATCAGGCGATTGGACGAAGACACAAGGTGGCGAACAAGTTCACCGTGGTGCTGAGCTAGCCGCACAAGGCTTTATTTCAGAGCGCTTCTCAATGTCTGGTTCTGCAATGTACTTAGATGCTGAAATCACGAACCATGAAACATATGAAGGTAACCGTCCAGTAGACGTACCTGAGTTTGCAGCAAGCGTTTGGTCTACCTATGCAGCAACAAACGAAGTTGATGTGAACCTGGGTCTTATCTACGAAGGTTCTCGTTACGGCGATAGCGCGAACACATTCAAGAAAGACGGCTACGCACGTGTAGATATGGGTGCTGCATACACGCTTAAGTACGACGATTCTCTTGATTTCGTAGCGCGTCTAACAGTCGAGAACGTATTTGATAAAGAATACCTAGCGGGTGGCGGTTCAACATCTTCAAACCACCAATTTGCTGAAGACGTAGTAATCGGCGAAGGCCGTAACTACATGGCGACTTTACAGGTAAAATACTAATTTGTTAGTAGGGTACTATTGTTAGCCTAAATACTAAGGGGAAAGTTTCGACTTTCTCCTTTCGTGATTCTGCTATTCAGTAAAATATCCCTAGTAATGAGAGTGACTTTTAATGATAATGAGAGTGCTTATCAATAATAGTATTTATCAATAAAATGTATTTGACCTTCTTCTATAGTAAATGACTACAATTATGAATCTTTTAAAAACTAGCCTAGCGCTTGCCATCAGTTTGGTTGCAACGTCTTCTATGGCAAACAGCTTGGATCAAGCTCAATCAATTCAAAACAAGACCAATAACGCGTCGGCTTCGAGCCAAAAGGTTATTGATAAAAGCTCACAAGCGACTTTAATGCTGCAAGCTGAGATTGAGCGTCTGCAAGAAGAAGTTAAAAACCTAGAAATCTATCACGATCACCTTGCTGCATTAGTTGAGAGCCAAAACCAAGAAGCTCAAAGCATTGAAGAGCAGATCGAAGAAATCAAATACACACGCCAAGGTGTTGTGCCATTGATGTATCAAATGATCGATGGTCTTGAACAGTTGGTAGAGAAAGACGTGCCGATTAAGAAAGAACAGCGTTTAGAAAGAGTAGAAAAGCTACAAGCAATGATGACTCGTGCTGATGTGAGTGATGCTGAGAAGTATCGTCGTATCCTGGAAGCTTACCAAATCGAGATGGACTATGGCATCAAGCTCGGTGCTTACCAAGGCCGCGTTGCATTGAGCAACGACAGAACGATTGAAGCTGACGTGTTGCACCTAGGTCGTATCTCTTTGGTGGCTCGTAACCTAAATGGCAGCCAATATTGGTCTTGGAATCAAACACAAAATCAGTGGCAAGAGCTAGATTCTTCAATGAAATCTGAGCTAGATAAAGCTTACTACATTGCAAGCCAACAAGCGGCGCCAAGCCTAATTACTTTACCTGTTTCTTTAACTGTTGCGGAGGTTAAGTAATGAACTTAAAGCCATTAGCAGCATTGCTTTGCATTACATCACTTTCATTTTCAGCTTTCTCTGCATCAGATACGACGGCTCAGCTAGTTAATAAAGCAAAATCAGAGAGTCGAACTCAAGCTTCTCACAACGTAGTGCGTGAAGCTGATTTCAAAAAGACAGAACAAGAACTGAAAGCGATCAAAGCTCAGCTTGAAGCGAAGCGTACGTCTATCCAAGGTGCGACAGATGTTCTGACTCAAACGTTCAGTGATAACGAAAACAAGCTTGCTCGCTTAGAAGAGAAGCTGCGTTTAGAAACCGGTAGCTTAGGCGAGCTGTTCGGTGTCGTTCGTCAAAACGCAAAAGAACTCGGCGCAGAGCTTAGCTCAACCGTGAATAGTGTTGATCGTGCTGAACACACTGCAACTGTTGATCAAATCATTGATGCTAAATCACTGCCTTCAATGCCACAGCTGACCGGTTTGTGGATGAGCATGGTTGAACAGATCCAAGCGAGCTCTGAGCTTAGCAAATCTCAAATTGCATTCATTAATGGTGAAGGCAATACAAACAAGGTTGACGCTTACCGACTAGGTTCGATTGGTCTTGTGACAGAGCAAGGCTATGTTAGCTGGAACACTCAGCGTGAAGATGCGATTGCGTATCTGAAACAACCATCGAATGGTCCAACTTTAGCATCGCTATCTACATTAGCGAATGGCGACGTGTCTAACGTGGTTGTCGATCCTTCTCGTGGGTTCATGCTAGAGCAACTAGCGCTAACACCAAGCCTAACTGATCGTCTTCAAGCGGGTGGTGTGGTTGGTAAAGTGATTCTTGGCTTGCTTGCAATTGGCTTAATCATCGCATTAGTTCGTGGTATTTCTTTGGCTATCGCTCGCCAGAAAATTCGCGCTCAACTTAAGAACCCAGAGCAAGCAGGTGATAACCCTCTAGGTCGTGTTCTTGCGGTTTACAATAAAGAGCAAAACCAAACCGTTGAAGCATTAGAACTACGACTTTTAGAAGCGGTAGTGGATGAACAAACTCACTTAGAGAAAGGCTTATCGATGCTTAAGCTATTGGCGGCACTTGCTCCAATGTTAGGTCTTCTAGGTACCGTAACCGGCATGATCGAAACATTCCAAGTGATCACACAGTTTGGTAATGGCGACCCTAAAGTGATGGCGGGTGGTATTTCGATGGCGCTGGTAACGACCGTACTTGGTCTTGTTGCAGCAATGCCTCTGCTATTAGCACACAACATTCTTAGCACTCAGGCTGAAAATATTCGTAATATTCTTGAGAAACAAGGTATTGGTCTTGTTGCTGAGCAGGCAGAAAAGACGGTTGAATCAAAAGCTGTTGTTTCACCAGTTGGGACTGCTGCGTAATGGATATTTTGTCGGGTTCTCTATTACCAGCGAGTTGGTTAACGAGTGACTGGCTGCTGTCTTTATCAAGCTTTATGGAGCAGGGCGGTTTCGTCCTGTGGTGGCTCGCGGCTGTCGTCCTAGTTTATTGGGTGCTTGTAGTCGAACGTGTGCTTTATCTTGCGTTCTACTTTCCAAAGCAGCGCCAAGCTTGGATTACTAAGTGGCATGCAAGAGAAGATCACTCTTCTTGGCATGCCAAAGCCATTCGTGAAGGTTGGTTAGGGCAAGCGAGTATCTTACTTAACCAGAACTTGAACTTTATTAAGCTGTTAGTCGCTATTTGTCCTATGTTGGGTTTGCTAGGTACCGTCACCGGTATGATCTCTGTTTTTGATGTCATGGCGACTCAAGGAAGCAGTGACCCTAAATTGATGGCTTCAGGTATCTCGTTGGCAACGTTGCCAACTATGGCGGGTATGGTTGCTGCATTAGCGGGCATGTTTGTTCACGCTCGTTTAGCGAAAGTGTGTAACCGCTTAGAATTGAAATTAGAAAAATCTTTAAGGAGTCAACGATGAGACTCGGTCGACGTCATTCAAAAAACGAAGAGGCTCAAATAGACCTTACTTCGATGCTTGATATTGTATTTATCATGCTTATTTTCTTTATTGTGACCAGTTCATTTGTTCGTGAATCAGGGGTTGAAGTCAATCGCCCACAAGCGTCTAACGTAGTAAGCCAAAAGGATGCGGGCATCTTTGTTGCGATTACTTCTGCGAATGACATCTTCATCGATAAACGTGTTGTTGATGTTGAACGTGTTCAAGCAACGTTAGAACACTTGTTGCTAGAACAACCTGATGCTTCTTTGGTTATTCAAGCGGATGAACACGCTTACAACGGTACCGTTGTTAAAGTGATGGACGCCGCTAAAGGTGCGGGTGTTAAAAACATTGCACTTGCTGCTGAAAAGCGATGATCTTGGAGGATCTTCATAAATGATTCGCCTATTTCTTGCTTTACCGCTAGCGGGTGCATTGGGCTTAGCTCTGTTTTCTTTTATGGCTTGGATGGTCGATAATGGCCATCAACGTTCACCAGACAACAGTGAGACGTTAAGTTTCAACATGGTAATGGTGGAACAAGAACAAGAAATCCAAAGAAGACAACGTGCAGTCCCTGAAAAACCAGAAATGCCAGAGCCGCCACCGGAAGCGCAAACGTCTCAGTCACAAGCTGAAGTTACGCCTCTGAATTCGATGTCTTCTTTGCCTTCATTGGATTTGAATACATCGATTGATGGCTTAGCGATTAACGCACCGACATTCTCTGATTTTGGGTCAAACCAACAAGCAATGCCTTTGTATCGAGTAGAGCCTCGTTATCCAGCGAAAGCGCTTAAGCGTGGAGCTGAAGGCCATGTGATTATGTCTTTTACTATCGATGAAACGGGACGTCCAATTGACATTCAAGTCACTGACGCAAACCCACGTCGTATGTTTGAACGTGAAGCGATGAGAGCACTTAAAAAATGGAAATATCAACCGAAAGTCGTCGATGGAAAAGCGATAGCTCAGGTTGGTCAAACCGTGAAACTAGAGTTTAAGTTGGCAAAATGATGAAACATATATGGATATTAGTGGGCTTGTTGTTAATGCCCCTTACAACACAGGCACAAGAGCTAACCCAATATACTGCTATTCGTGTTCAAAAGGCGCATAAGCTTGCTCAAGATGAACAGGTTAAACAGGCCATTGACGTACTAGCAGGTTTAGAGCTTTCTAAGGGCTACGACAAAGCGTACGTAGCTCGTATGCTAGGTGTTTTTTACTGGCAAGATGGCAAAACCGATAAGGCGATTAAGCAGCTTACATACGCCGTCGATACCAATTTGCTGGTGGATGAACAAGCTTGGATAACGAAGCGTATGCTTGCGGATCTGTTATTAAACGATCAACAGTTCAAAAACGCGCTTCCACATTACTACGAGTTAGTAAAAACAGCGCCAGAGGCAGAAAAGAAAGACGTGCTTTGGATGCGAATTGCACAAGCGGAATACCAAATCGAAAACTGGTCAAAAGTACTGGTTGCTATTGGTAATCGCGACAAGTTCAATGCGAAATCAGAACTGTCGCCTCTTTCGCTAAAATTGGGTGCACAACTACAGTTAAAGCAATGGAAGCAATCTATTCCAACACTGGAAAGCCTGATTGAACTTCAGCCAGAAAAAGACAACTGGTGGCGTCAACTTGTGGGTATTCAGTTAAGACTAGAGCGTAACCGCGATGCATTGAACACACTAGCGTTGGCTGATCTTCAAGGGGTAGAGCTGAAAAACTCAGACCGCCGATTACTGGCTCAGCTTTATGCTAAACGTGGTATTCCAGAGCGTGCAGCACAAGAGATCGCTAAGTTAGATGATGCGAACAGCGATGTTCAACTCCTGGCTGAGCAAGCAACTTACTGGCAGTTAGCGAAAGAGTGGGACAGTGCTATTGAAGTATGGACGTTAGCGTCTAAAAAGGACACGCAATATCATTGGAATGTGGCTCAATTACTGGTTCAGCAAGGTTACTACGATCGTGCTCTGGTTGTTTTGGATAAAGTGAAAGACAAGAACAAGCAAGCTGATGTTGCTTTAGCGAAAGTACGTTCATGGTACAAGCTAAAGAATCTTGATAATGCTCTTGCTCAAGCGAAACGTGCGAACAACATTGAGCCTTCTTCTGAGGCAAAAGGTTGGATTAAATATCTGACTCAGCTAAGAACAGTGAGTGATAACGGCAACGTCTAACTGCGAATAGCACAACAGAAGACAAGAGAAAGTAATATAGAGAAAAGGGTGTCATTTGATGGTTCAAATGACACCCTTTTTAATTTTGGCGGTTAAAGCTTTTTGAACTTTATCGTTCCAATGCGGCAGTTAAGGCTCGCACATCGTGCCACTAAGCGTCGCACTTTGAATTGCGCCACTGGTGTTAGCGACCCAGTTAATAGTGCAGTCTCGATAAGGGTTCTTAAAGGCATGTAAAGTGTAACCATTATCTAGTGGTTTCTTCGTCTCAACCCAAGCATAGTTTCGAGATGCCCAAAAGCTAATAGGGCGTGAGCGTTCGGTTAGATACTGCTCTTGTGCATCGGTTATGTCTGAACCGATGTATTCTTGGACGTGCTCTTCTGTACTGCTCATTTGGCTACTGCACGCTGTTACAAGCGCGGTAAAAGCCAAAACAATAATACGCATTTCAAAATCCCTTTAAGCCTTATTAGCTATCGTTAAATCGGTTATTAGTCTGTATTTAACAAACCGCATCAACCGAAGAGTCCGCCGTTTGTGTATGATCTTCAAAATGATCCAAAGATCAAATAGCTCCAAAGGTTAATAGTCACGAAGGCAAATAGTCCCAACTTTCATTCCTTAAAGCCACAACTGCTACCTTAAACCAACCTCAATCAAGCATGTTGATAGAGGTTTTTTGAGGATTGACCTTACTATCGATGACCTCAAATACAAGCTATCCATTCCCTTTAGTACAAGTTAGCAAGAATATGCATACAGTTCGATTACTTCCCATGTAATGTTATGTAAATTTCCTTACGCCGCTCGGCAAACGTAAACAATGTAAATTGAATGCCAATACGAATGATTATCAACTAAATTGACGCCATAAAATTTATAGGTATTGGTTTGTATGTCGTTAAAAAGTAGGGCGGTTCAATCATGGGCTCGTCGACTTCATGTTTATATTTCAATGGCACTTCTGTTCGTTGTTCTTTTCTTCTCAGTGACAGGTATCACCCTGAATAGACCTGAGTTATTTGAGTCAAGCCAACCCAATATCCAACGTTCTACTTTAGAGCTTCCTACGAGTTTGTTCACGATCCAAGACGGGCGATTAAAAGCCGACGAAAGTGCCTTCGAAACATTCCTGTTTGAAGAGGCCAATTTATCCGGTGTTCCTTCTGGTTTAGACATCTACGCCGAAATTGAAGACGGTGAGTTGCTGATCGGTGAAGTGTCCATGGACTTCAAAGGACCAGGTTACAACGCATCTGTATTTGTTGATGTGACCTCTGAAATGGTCGAAGTCGAAACCACGAATTACGGCGTGATTGCCCTGTTGAACGACCTACACAAAGGTCGTAACAGCGGTGAGGTGTGGAAATGGTTCATCGATATCACTGCACTACTGATGGTCTTCTTTGTACTTACCGGCGTGTGCTTACTGTTACCTAAGAAAAAAACACTCAATACCTCCATTAAATGGACGGTGTTTGGGTCTGCAATCTCACTTGCTATCTATTTTGTCGCCGTACCTTAACCCTTAATTAGCTTGATGAATCAGGTTTATGAGTCGGTTTGATGAACCAGCTTGAAGAACGAATTAAAGGTTAAACGGATTTAAAAGGTTGTTAAACATGAAAAAAATGAACTGGAACAAGGCGCTTCTTGCTTTATCTCTTTTGCCAAGCCTAGGTATGGCACAAGCGATTTCTGATACGGCAAAACTTGATGTGAGCTTCGAGCTTCCAAAGATTGATACCTCTATGTATGCACGTCCTTATGTGGCGGTGTGGGTAGAGAATAGCGAACGAAAGTCAGTGAAAACCATCGAGCTTTGGGTCGGTAAAGACGAATGGCTTAAGGATCTGCGCAGCTGGTGGAGAAAGGTTGGCCGTTACGATCGTGAACTGGTTGATGCTGTGACGTCTGCAACACGTCCTGCTGGCCAGTACCGTTTCGTGTGGGATGGTAAGAGCGACAGCGGTGAAACGTTAGAACAAGGCGAGTACACGGTTCATATCGAAGTGGTTCGTGAACACGGTGGCCGTAATTACCTTCGCCAAAAAGTATCACTCGCAGATTCAAACATATCTTACGAATTAAAAGCAACGGAAGAGACGGGTGAAATCACCCTGAACTACATCGCTAAATAGTAAGTGCGAACAGTAACTAGTAGTGCGAACAGTAACTAGTAGTGCGAACAGTAACTAGTAAGTA
>NZ_JBFRJM010000014.1:23303-74914 GCF_041468865.1 Vibrio sp. 10N.286.52.C3
AGTAACTAGTAAGTACGAACTAAAACCAAGCTGAACAGAATAGACAGTGGTCATCGTAGGCTCAGATAGAGCGACACGGCTAACAATTATAAATAATGGAATTGAACATGATGAAACAGACAAAAATCAAAGCACTTGCTCTAGCGGGTGTGATGGCATTCGGCCTAGCAGCAACGACAACGGCACAAGCTCACCCACGTTGGATTTTGCCATCTCACTTTACTGTATCTAAAGAAGGTGGTGATTGGCTAACGTTCGATGTTACTGCGTCTCACGGTACGTTTGTTTTTGATAAGCCTGCTGGCAGCGAAAATGCTCATGTCATCATGCCAGATGGCCGCAGCGAGCGTCCTAACTTCGTTATTCGTGGCAAGCGTCGTTCAATCTTCGACTTCTATTTTGAAGAAGAAGGTACACACAAAGTGGCGATCAACAACCAGCCGTCTTACTACACGCAATACAAAGCGGGTCGCCGTGACACGGTGAAGTGGATTAAAGCAAACAAAGCTGAGCGTGACTCAGTTCTGCCTGAAAAATCACGTGACGTGGTAACGCAGATCAGCTTCACTCGTGCAGAAAGCTACATCACGGTAGGTAAGCCAACGGATTCAGTGTTCAAAATTGAAGGCAAGCTTCTAGAAATGAAGCCTGTGACACACCCTTCAGATATCGTTGAAGGCGAACCTGTGACATTCCAGTTCTTCTACAACGGTGATATCCAGAAAGACGTGAAAGCGGAGATTACTCGTGAAGGTACGCTTTACCGCAACCACCAAGAGCAGATTGATGTGGTGAGTGATGAGAACGGTGAAATCACGTTTACTCCAGACGTAGCAGGTCGTTACGTAATGAAAGCGAACTACAAAGGTGAGTTGATTGACAACCCACTGGCAGACAAAGCAAGCGCGAACGTTCACCTAACGTTCGAAGCGCTGCTTCAATAGTCTGTGATATCGGGGCTAGATCCCTGATTAAGAATCAAAAAAACTTAAGGGCTCATTTGAGCCCTTTATCGCTCAGTTTACTTCTGAGAATTTGCACTGTGGCTAGGGTACGAACCATGACAATAAAAACAAAACTTAACGCTTTAATGACTCCTTGCTTAGCATTGGGACTTGGTTTCGCTGCATTACCTGCGCAAGCACACTTTCCACTGATGAGCTGCTGGTTTGAAGGTAAGACTGTTGCTTGTGAAGCGGGTTATTCGGATGGCAGCAAAGCGATTGATTACGCAGTTGAGATGTACGATTACGAAGACAACTTGATTGCAAAAGAGATGACAGATAAACGTTCTATCGTTGAATTCCCACATCCTGACACTGAGTTCTACCTTGTGTTCGATTCAGGTCATGAGTTTCCAGTTGAAGTTGATGTTGTAGAGATCAGTGAAAAATGATGATTCAAAGCGTACGTGCTGATACGGGCGGCAGAGAGGGCAAATGGGTAGGACTGATCATTGTGTTCATCCTTTGCTTTGCAACTGTCGCAATCCCATTTCATCAGGCTGAATCCCACGTTAAAGCAGTGCTTGATCATCAAATTCTAGTGACTGATGTTGAACAAGAAAACTTGGCGATGCTATCAGAGCTGCGTTTAGCGCATGAAGAAATCCGTGACCTGCGCATGGACTCAGATGGTGAATGGCCGAGTGTTGCATCACTTAAAGATGAATGGGTTGCCCCGTTTATAGAAGATCAGAGTTGGAAGCGCAAAGGTTCTCATGCTTGGGTACTGGACGAGCGTGGTTATTACTTTTCTACTCCAAGTGAACAAGCTACGCCTACCGATCATGGTTTTGCGGATTCCTTTATTTTAAATGCGAACAGCGTTTCTCCTGAAATCTGGATCTTCTTGGGCGGTGTAGCGAAACAGCCCGCTACTTTTGACCAACACACGCTAGAGTCTACGGGTTGGAAAATGGTCGTGAACGAATCAGAAATTGAACAGCATCATGAAAGCGATGCTCACTAATAATAAGAGAATTACTATGCGAATTATGACTCTGTTCATGTCGTTATTAGCGGTGTTCATGGCACCCAATGCATTGGCAAAAGAATATAAGATCGACAGCAACAAGCTGACGATTGGTATCACGCTTCAACCTTACTACAGCTACGTAAAAGCAGTAGTAGGCGACAAAGTGAACATCCTTCCTTTGGTTGATGCCGGCTTTAATCCGCATAACTACTTGCCACAACCGAACGACTTGAAGAGATTGAGCCAGATGGACGCCATCGTGGTAAACGGTATTGGTCACGATGACTTCGCGCTTAAAGTGATTTCAGCCGCGCAACGTGATGACCTAGTCGTGATCGAAGCAAACAAAGAAGTGCCTCTACTTCCTGCTCTTGGTCAGTCTGTTGGTCAAGGTGCCGTTAACCCACATACCTTTGTTGGGCTTTCGACAACAATTCAAAAGGTTTACACCATCGCGAGTGAGGTCTCTAAGCTCGACCCTGACAACGCGGCTTTTTATCGTAAGAATGCACGTAAATACGCAAAGCAATTTCGCTTTATGAAGCGCGATGCGATGTTGTCATTAGGTGAGTTAGATACTTCAGGTATGAAGGTGGCGACCACGCACAATGCGTATGGCTACATCCTTCAAGAATTTGGTGTGGATGTTGCGGCGGTGATTGAGCCTGCACACGGTGTTGAACCAAGTGCGAGCCAGTTGCAAGAAACGATCGAAAAGATCCGCGCATCGGGCATTGACGTGTTGTTCTACGAGCTAAACATGCCAAACCGTTTTGTTGACACGATTGAAGCGGAAACGGGTGTTCAGCTTTACCGTTTCTCTCACATGACGCATGGCGAATATGAAGACGACAAAGTCGAAGTTGAGATGCAGAAGAATCTCGAGACATTAATCGAAGCAATGAAATTTGCGGCGGCGAACCAAGCTAAAAGCGGGAACGCATAATGTTAGGTCCATCGATTTCAATCAATCAACTCGGTCTGCAATATGACAACAACGTCATTCTTGACGATATCTCACTAGAACTTAAAGCGGGTGAGTGCCATGTAATCATGGGGCCAAACGGCGGTGGTAAAACCTCTCTGCTACGCTCTGTTCTTGGTTTGACGCCTTTCTCTGGGCAAATCAATATTCATTGGCCAGAAAAGCCAAGTATCGGTTATGTTCCACAAAAAGCGACCTTCGAATCGAGCTTGCCTTTGACGGTCATGGATTTCGTGTTGCTTAACCAAACTCGAATTCCGCTATTTTGGCGTCGTAAGTCTAAGCAATTGGATCTTGCACTCGCACAATTAGATCGCGTTGGTATGGCTACTCGTAGCGACCGCCGCATGGGACAGTTATCGGGTGGTGAGCAGCAACGCGTGCTGTTTGCCCAAGCGCTATTAGATAACCCAAGTCTACTGGTGTTGGATGAACCAACCACGGGTATGGACGAGCAGGGCGTTCGTTATCTTGAATCGTTAATTCGTGAATGTGTTAGTGAAGGTCGTACGATCCTTGCGGTACACCACGATGTCACGGCAGTGCGTCGACTCGAAGCGAACGTACATGTTGTGAATCGATTCTTGGTTGATAGTGGCCCACACGAACAAGTCTTACACCCAAGTAAAATCGAGAGCCTGTTCCAGCACTACAGCAGTGGCTCTGCGATGACTAAATCGAAGGAGGTTGCGTAATGGATTGGTTACGACAACTAGCCATTAGTGGCGTGGAAGCGGGCTGGTTATCAGACAGTTTCATGTATGCCTTCATGGTCAATGCTTTGGTTGCAGCGTTACTACTTGGTCCTCTGTTAGGTGGTCTGGGTACTTTGGTGATTGCCAAGCGTCTGGCTTTCTTCTCAGAAGCCGTCGGCCACGCAGCGTTAACCGGTATCGCTATTGGTGTTTTGCTTGGCGAGCCACCAGAAAACCCAATTATTGGTTTGTTTAGCTTCTGTATGATCTTCGCGCTGCTTCTTCACTTTGTAAGAAACAGAACCAATGTGCCATACGATACTTTAGTTGGCGTTTTCCTTGCTTTAGCACTGGCAGTGGGTGCGGCGTTACTGATGTATGTTGCTCGTAAGATCAATATCCACATGCTTGAGAACGTACTATTTGGTTCGATTTTGACGGTAACAGACCAAGACTTAGCGATTCTCGCAGGCAGCTGCGCGATCATTATTTTGCTCTTGATACCGACGTTCAACCGTATTCTTCTAACCTGTATCAGCCCTGATATTGCCAAGGTTCGTGGTTACAACACCAGCTTTTACGATTACTTGTTTGTCATGATGATCACCTTAGTGACAATTGCGGCCGTGAAGATCGTAGGTGCAGTTCTAGTGGGTGCGTTATTGTTGATTCCAGGTGCGACCGCTCGATTGTTAACTAAACGTATGGGGAGCTTTGTTCTCTTGTCGGCATTACTCGCAACCATCGCATGTTTGGTTGGAACCGTGTTGCCTATGGAACTCAAACTGCCAGTGCCATCGGGCGCTTCAATCATCATCGTTTCTGCAACGTTTTTCCTAGCAGCAACGCTATACCGAATTGTAAGAAAGGCGTAATCATGACTTGTTTAATGAATCGTATCGCTAGCTCAGTAAAAGCAACGGCTCAAGTGAGTGTACTTGGTAGTGTATTAATGGCTGGTTCTTTGATGTCACTGAACGTGAATGCAGAAGACATCCTAACCAGTACACCTGTGACTTATGCATTGGCGACAGAGCTAACCAAAGGCACGGACATTACGACCGAATATCTACCACCTAAGCGCTACGGTATTGACCGTCTGCCGAATTGGTTTGGTACCAAGGGTGCGAGTAAAGTGCTTCAATCGGGTGAAAAGGCGACCGTTGCGGTAACGTTGTCATCGATCTGGCAAGCCGACCCTACGTTTGTATACGCAAGACAAAGCAATATCCGTTTAGTTGAGGTTGATGCCGCTCAAGCGATTACACCGCGTGCACAAGGCGTTGCTGCGCTTACATTGTCGAATGGTGATGTGTCTAAATACGCATGGTTAAACCCGACCAACTTAACACGTATGGCGGCGATTGTGGCTGACGACTTTAAGTTGTTGTGGCCTGCGCAAGCTGAAACGATTGATAGCAACTTACAACGTGTGATGTTGGATGTTCGTGAACTGATCAACAAGCAGCAAGCAGTATTGCTCGACAATGACGTAGATTCAGTATTGTTGCTTTCAGAAAGCTTGGAAGATTTCGCCTCTGGCAGCCAACTGTTTGTTGAAGAACGCATGTTCAAAGCTGAACTGGAATGGACAGAGCAGGACAAAGCCAAGCTTAAAGAGATGTTTTCGGAAGATGATGCTCTATGGTTAGTTACAGCGAAAAAGCCAAGCAACTTGATTAAATCATTGGTACCGAATGAGCGTATCTTGGTAGTGGATTCTGTTGATCGTTGGGGCAGAGCGGGAATCAACGCAAAAGCACCGTTTGCCCGTTGGGAAGTGCAGCCATTCAAAGGCTAACCAGCGCGATTAAAAATGGTAGGATCAAAAAAGCAGCCCAATTTGAGGCTGCTTTTTTGTTCTTGTCTGTTGGCTCTGAAAAGAGTGTCAGACAAGAGGACTGCGAGTATAAACTTACTCTGCAGCTTTTGTCTCTTCAGCTTCAACAGTTGCTTCTACTGAACCTTCAGCTTGCTCTTGAGCTGCTTTCGCTTGTTCTTCAGCTTCCATTTTTGCACGGTCAGCTTTAGAGATGTAGCGAGGCTTGTTGCTACTATGCAGTTTAGAATTCGCCTGTTTCTGCTTCTTTTTTAGAATTTGATTGATTTTTTTCTTACGGTTCATTGCTGCATAGCCTTGTATTTAGTTTAGGCGGTGGAGGATAATCATTTTAGCTCTAGAACTCAATATTTACATGGTATTCAGCAAGGAAAATATCACTATGCAGGCCGTCGAGACCGAACGTTTACGATTAAGAATGATCACGCCTCAAGATGCGGCGTTTATTCAACGACTATACAGCTCAGAAGATTTCCTGCGTTACATTGGTGATAAGGAAATCAACGACACTGAAAAGGCTGTCGAGTACATTGAAAACAACACTCTTAAGATGCATGAAGAGAAGGGTGTCTGTTTGTTGATGGTTGAAATCAAAGAAACTTCAACGCCAATTGGTATCTGCGGATTAATAAAAAGAGACACCTTAGCGTCGCATGATATTGGCTACGGGTTTGCTCCTGAGTTTTATGGTCAAGGCTTTGCCCAAGAAGCCGCGGAGGCGATAATTGAACAAGCTAAGCAGAATGCTGATATCGATCATTTAGTTGCCATCACTACCTCTGATAACATTCGAAGTATCACACTACTGACTAAGTTAGGCTTTGTGTTCGAGCGAGTTGAAGATGTGATAAGCGAAAGCGTTAATCTCAACCTGTACGGTTTCTCATTAGGTAATTAAAACATGTTCCAACATAACAATATTCTACAAGGTGAGCTCGCAACGGAGTACAAAACCGTTATTGCGATGGTGCACATCTATTGCAAAGATCACCACGGTGAAGTTCGTCAGAATAACGCGTTATGTGAGGAGTGTGAGCAACTGTTGCGTTACGCCGAAACACGACTGGATAGATGTCCTTATGGCGAAGCAAAACCGACCTGTAATAAGTGTCCGATTCATTGCTATAAACCAGACCCGAAAGAGCAAATGCGATTGGTGATGCGCTATGCCGGGCCAAGAATGCTACTTAAGCATCCGATATTAGCGATTCGACATCTGATTCATGAGAAACGGAAAGTGCCTGAAAAGCCGTTGCCGAATGTGTCGAACCGCCATATCCGAATGAACAAGAAGTAAGTGGCGCTTTAAAGTAATTTCTAAAGAAATGCAAAAGGTCTGATTTCTCAGACCTTTTTTATGTAGATACGTTTTATCTAAGTTTGAATATAGCCAGGTAACTGAAACTTACGCCGCTTGAGGCTCTTCGTAGGTCACCGTTAGGTTGTTGATCCAGCGTCGGCTCAAGTAACGGTGTGAACAGATGGTCAATTTCACGACTTCTTCTACCAACATTAGACCATAGATGTATTTAAAGTCCCATCCAGCGACAAACGCGCCGTAAACACATACTGGAATGCCCACCATCCACATCGCGATGAAATCCATGCGAAGGCAGAACGCATTATCACCACCAGCACGAATAATACCGTTAATGATCACCATGTTGAGCATGCGAATCACGACCGCAAAGCACATGATCATCATCGCAGGTGAAGCAAGCGGGTATAAAGCGTCTTTGGTCAGGTTTAGCCATGACAGAACGTGCTCTTTACCCATAAACAATAGCAAGCCTACAACCGCACCAAAACCAACCACGGCTTTGATGAACGTCAGACCCATACTCATAGCGTCATCAAACTCATCACGACCGAGTGAGTGACCAAGCAACACGGAACACGCTACAGAAATACCAAAGAATATCGAGTAACACAGCGACTCAAAAGGCGCGAGCATAGAGAACACAGCAAGTTCCGTTGTGCCCATGTGACCGAAGATCATTTGGTATGCCATAGTACCCATTGCCCATAACACGGCATTCATCGTTAGTGGCAAAGCAATACGACGGTAAGACAACCATAATGACGGACGATGTGGTGAGCTAGGCGTGGTTAACAACCAATGTTTACGCATGCGCATGTAGCTATACATCAAGCCGACTTGAATTGCGCGAGCGAGTGTCGTCGCTAGTGCTGCACCTGCTACGCCCATAGCGGGAATACCAAAGGCACCTTTGATTAGAACGAAGTTAAGCGCAATGTTGAGTGCAATGGTCACCGCGCCTAATAGCAGCGGGGTTACGGTGTCACCTGATGAGCGCATGCTTGCTTCTACCACGACGACAATGTGAGTCAGCAGTAGAACGGGGAAGCCATACCATAGGTAAGTCGCGCCAAGTTCAATCACGGTTTGATCGCTGGTTTGCAACATCATTAAAAACTGAGAACCAAGAGTGATGATTGCAGTAACAGGCAACAGAACTTTTAAGCCAAACACCATCGCGATAGATGATACTGTTCGCGCGCTTTTTCGGTCATTCTTTCCCCAGTATTGAGCGACTAATGTTCCATTTGCTGAGGCCAACCCTGCCATAATCATAATAGCAACGAAGTGCCATTTTGATGCAATTCCCACAGCCGCAGCTGCTTCCATACCATAATCACTGACCATTAATACGTCAGCAAGGGCAAGAATAGCGACAAGCGCACTTTGCAAAGCAACAGGCAAACCAAGTTTAACGATACGAGGTAAGATGCTCTCTGGCTTGTTATTCATAGATGAGTTAGGGTTGATGTTAGTTGTCATAAGTTCTCCGATTTATGGCAGAACTATAGTGATTTGAGCGAAGTAACAACATGTTTAAAAAACAACAAAACCTGTGCAAATCCGTCATTGATTCAATGAGACCAAAATCAACTTGGCATGATGATGTTTTTCTCGCTGAACAGTGTAAAGAACGTTTTTTGACCGTTGAAGATATTCCAGAGATGAAAAGCTTTGGGGTCTATATGGGCGGCATGGCGAAGCTATATGATGGCTACTGGGTTGAGCGCGAATCCGTTAATGTTCATACGTTGATTTTCACTATGGAAGGTGGCGGGATTCTAACAACCGCAGCATCGGTCAAAGCGATTACGCCTTATACACTCGTGGTGCTTCCTGCTGAAACCCCATTTCGTTTTGAACTCGATCCTCAATATAATTATTGGAAAATGGCGTGGATGCTGACGCCTGACACCAAGCAATGGCAGCACATAGCAAGTTTAGGACAGGGGATTGTGCCTTTTGGAGAGTGTGAGCAGATCTGGTCATTAATGAACTTGGTTTACTTTGAGATAGGCGGTAGAGCCAGTTACCGTAAGTTACTCTTGAGTGAAATTATCCGAACATTGACGGGGTTTGAGCCTAAGTCGACCAGCACCACTGCACGTGTTCAAGCGCTCTATAACGAAATTGAAAGTAGTCTGCATCAGCCATGGACAGTGGCAGGGATGGCTGAAAGAGTGTTCATCAGTGAAGAGCAACTCAATAGAGTCACCAAGACGCTATTCAACCTCTCACCACGCAGTAAATTGATTCAATTACGCATGGACAAAGCCACCAGTCTACTGAAATATCAAGATTGGTCAGTTTCTATGATTGCTAATCGCTTAGGCTACAAAGATCCTTATAACTTTTCGCATCGTTTCAAAAAGCATTTCGGTTTGTCACCCAGTCAATATCGAAAGAGCCATCGACTTCTTGGTTAGCCTTGCACGATGAAATGAGAAGTGTGGGAGAAGAAGGTTACATATAGGCATGAGTTGAAAAGGGCCCTTCGCTTAGACATAAAGTCTGAACTCGGAGCCCTAATGACACGCATCTAGTGTCTGTCTATTTAAGCTTACTCGCCTGCAATCTGTAGGTGAGAGCGCTTTAGGCTAGCAATCAACATGTAGATCGTTGTAGCAAGTAGAGACGCGAACAGGTAAGTGAACAATCCTGCTTGTGAATCCATAAAGCTGTCTGCAACGATTGGTCCCGCAACAGAACCGATGCTGTAGCAAAGTAGCATGATTTGAGTTACTGATACCAAGTAGCTTGGATCTAAGTTACGGCAGCCCAAGTTAATAGCAATTGGGTAAAGCGCGAACGTTGCCATGCCTAGTACGAATAGGCTCATACCTAACACGTAGAAATCATGATTAATGGTTAATACGCCAATGCTTGCTACGCCAAGTAGGCAGAACAGAGCCATTAGTAAAACTTGACCTACATGGTGAGACAACCAAGTCACCATTGGCTGTACAGCCATACCACCCATAATAACCAAAGCCATCAAACCGCCAATGTCTTCGTGCGCAATATTACGTTGTTCTAGCTCGACAGGCATTAAACCGTAAATAGCACCCAGTGTAAGACCTGATACGATGCAGCCGATTAACGCACTGTGGCTCAACTTGCTGATCTGTTTTAGAGATAAAGACTGAGCATCATGGATCTGTGGTGGTGTCGCTTGTCCGTACATTAAGACAATGATCGCGCCAAATAGCAGAGTGAACATTGCAATAAAAGGTACACCGCCAGTAATACCTAGGTAACCAATACCTAACTGACCAACTGCAGAACCGCCGTACAGTGAACACATGTAAATCGCTAAGCGTTTTGGACGCTGTGATTCGTCACCGCTCATTAGCCATGATTCAACAATGACGAAAATACCTGCAACCGACACACCCGCAACAAAGCGCGCAATTAGCCACACTGCTTGGTGTGGGATTAATGGCAACACAAGGATCGTTGCGATAAACACGCTCAGTGCCATTACAAACGCGCCTTTGTGGCCGATACGTGCAATCGCACGCTCAATCAATAATGTACCAGCCAGTAGACCTGCATAGAATGCACTCGCTAACCAACTCGATAGATCTTTGTCTAAGCCATACTCAGACAGCATTAATGGTAATGAACTCATTAAGTAGCCTGAAGCGATCGCGTAAAAAGACAATGCAATAACAGGAACAGTTATGCGAGTTGTTGGTTGGATGTTGTCCAATGCAGGAGCCTCTGATAGTAAAAGAAACGATGAATTTTCCGCGACTATGGGGGAGAAACTGAATTGGGTAAAACAAATAAAAATGGTCGTTAAGATAAAAGAAATTTATCGACCAACTAAACTAAAATACGGTTGCGATATTTGGTGGTTTGGCGAGATTTTATGCGGGAAAAAAGTCGTTAAGCCGTTGTTCATTGGTGGTTTAATTTAGAAAAAGATTGCAGCGTGATTGTCTTTTTATGATTTGGATTGAGTGGGATTTTAAGTGTTAGACCGTTTCTTTACGGTATTGACGTGGCGAGTTACCACTCCACTTACGAAAGGCATGACGAAAGTTAGCGCTATCAGAAAAGCCAACTCGTTCAGATATCTCTTCAATACTCATTCGAGTTGAAGAAAGGTAGTGCCGGGAAAGGTGAAAACGCACATGATCCAGTATCTTCTGATAGCTCGTATCCGCGGCTTTTAGGTGGCGGCGTAGTGTTCGAGAAGACATGCCCAGTTCTGAAGAAATGGATTCTATCGAAGGGTAACATCCTGGCCTTTCAATCAGCATCTGAGAGACTTTCTCTTTGAGGCTAGTCGGAGCACTTACTTTTGCCAACATGTCATCACACGATTTTAAACACATCTGTAAAGTGATGGGGTTGGCGGTAGGAAGAGATGAATACAAGGTGGTTGCGTCGAACTCCCATTCAAGCCGGTCACTATTGAATTCAACCGGGCAGCGGAAAATCTCTGTGTATAGATCGCCGTATTCAGGTTTTGGATAGGGGAAGCGGATCACTTGAGAAGGAAAGGGCTGCTGTAAGACCTCTTCGCACAAACTGTGTATCGCTGCGAACCAGTATTCACAACAAAAGGGCAGTAAAGAATCGAGTTCGATAAGTTGCTCTGCGCGAAAGTAACCAATGTTGTCTTCTATAGACATGGTTTTCCTGAGGACAGGGCCAGCAAGTTGCAGATACTTAAACCCGATTAAAAAGGCATCGAGTAGTGTTTCGCTGCTAAACACCGCATAACCGAGCACGCCGAAATCGCTGAACCTCGCTTGTTGGCCAACTTTAAGCCCCAATCCGTCTTCGTTGGAATTCGCTAACGCCTTACTGAACACAGCAAGCTTTTGCGCCAAAGTGATGTGTGTATCGGGTGTGTTGAGTTGGAGAGCATCGATGTTACTTCCTTCGAGCAACTCTTCGATACTGAGAACAGGCGACAGGTAACGATGCAGCAACTGAAGATCCAGAATGCCGAATGCTTGCATGTCGGGTTCGTAAACTGCGGTGTATTCCATAAGCTGCCTCTTGTTGAATATCGATATCTTAACCGAACTTTTAACATTTACGCCTGTTGCTTGTTCTCACTTTCGCAAGCTTGTTCCAAATTTTGGTTTATGTGTGCAAGGTTTTATTGGGCTAGCGCAGGCTGTGTCCGAATATCACCGGTTTTTGTCTTTTTGAAACCTGTTCGAAATGTTATCGAAATGTTGTAATTTATTGGGCTGCACATTGGAGCGTTTCAAACATTTTGCTCAATAACGACTCTTATCTACATGACACACCAATGTGCAGGCTCGTGATGACAAGAAAGAGACTTATTACAACGATTAGAACGTCTACGGTGACCGTCACAAACAGGTCTAAGCCGCACAAGGAGATCATGGATGCACAATCTTGCTGTTAATTTGGAGCGTAGCGCTTCGCTTTTTCCAACTAAAGCCGCTCTGCGTATGGGATCGGATGAAATCAGTTTTTCTCAGTTAGAACAACTTTCTGGAAACGTGGCTGCTAACTTGAAAAGACTTGGGTTGCAGAACGGAGATAAGGTAGCGTTGTCATGCCCGAACGTGACTTACTTTCCGATAGCCTATTACGGGATTCTAAAAGCGGGTTGTGTAGTCGTGCCTTTGAACGTGCTATTCAAGGCCAGAGAGATCGCTTATCACCTTAATGACTCTAACGCGAAGGCCTATTTATGTTTTGACGGCAGTGAAGAGCTTCCAATTGGTCGCTATGGTTTACAAGGTTTTGAGCAGGCAAACCACTGTGAACACTTTGTCGAGATGCCTATCCCAACAAACACAGACACTACTTTAGAAAGTAATGAGGAGCATGAATCAATCGCTGATTGGTTGGCACAACCTTTTACTCCTTTTGAGTCTGTGGCTTGTCATGGCGATGATACCGCTGTGATCCTTTATACCTCTGGCACGACGGGTCAACCAAAAGGGGCTGAGCTTTCCCACACCAACATGCAAACCAATGCGATGTCGTCACAGTATCTAATGAGATTGGAGTACAGCGACACCACAATGGCTACACTGCCTTTATTCCATAGTTTCGGTCAGACGGTGATGATGAACGCGAGTGTGCTAACAGGGTCCACCATGGTGTTGATTCCTCGTTTTGAACCGTCATTGGTTATTGAACAGATCATTAGCCATAAAGTCAGCGTGTTTGCGGGTGTTCCTACTATGTATATCGCGCTATTAAAGGCGGGAGAAGAGTCTTCTGATAGTTTAGAAAACACAAGCAAACGCTCTGAACAGGTTAAACACAGCTTGAGGTTAGGTGTTTCTGGCGGTGCTTCTATGCCGCTTGAGGTTATACGACAGTTTGAATCTCGTTTTGAATTACCAGTCTTAGAAGGTTATGGGCTCTCGGAAACGGCGCCGGTTGCGACCTTTAATCATATTGATGGCGATCGTTTATCGGGTAGTGTCGGTCAGCCTTTATGTGGCCACCTCATCAAGATTACTGATATACAAGGCAACTCTGTCGCTATGGGTGAACTCGGCGAAGTCTGCATTAAAAGCCCAAGTGTGATGAAAGGCTATTATCAAAGGCCAGAGGCGACAGCTGAATCTATTCGTGATGGTTGGTTCTTAACGGGAGATATCGGTCGCGTCGATGAGCATGGCAATTTGTTCATTGTTGACCGTGTTAAAGACATGATTATTCGTGGTGGGTACAACGTTTATCCACGTGAAGTCGAAGAAGTGTTGATGTGTCACCCCGATGTCGAAATGGTCGCGGTGGTAGGCGAGCATCATGAACATTTAGGCGAGGAGATCCACGCGCATGTGGTTCTTCACGAACATACGCAATGTGATAGTGCCGCCTTGATAGCATGGTGTCGTGAGCAACTCGCCGACTACAAATACCCGCGTAAGGTATTCATTCGTAAAGCCTTACCCATGACAGCAACCGGAAAAATCTTGAAGCGTGAGTTACACCCACTAGAAATAGCGGAGATGGCAAATGGATAGTTATGATTTTATTATTGTTGGCGGTGGTTCAGCTGGGTGTGTGATCGCTTCTCGGCTGTCGGAAGATCCTGATGTGACGGTTTGCTTGTTAGAAGCGGGTGGTAAAGACACCAGCCCATTCATTCACACACCCGTTGGCGTGGTGGCGATGATGCCAACCAAACTCAATAATTGGGCATTCGAAACGGTTGAACAGCCGGGTTTGAACGGTCGTAAAGGCTATCAGCCTAGAGGTAAGACACTTGGCGGTTCTAGCTCTATCAATGCCATGATGTACGCTCGTGGACATCGCTATGACTACGATAGATGGGAAAGCTTGGGCAATGCTGGCTGGAACTATGAATCCTGTTTGCCTTACTTTAAGAAAGCAGAAAACAACGAAGTCCACCAAGATGAGTTCCATGGCCAAGGTGGTCCTCTTAATGTGGCCAATCTTAGATCGCCAAGCCCTATGTTGGAACGTTATTTAACGGCGTGTGAATCGATAGGTGTACCTCGCAATGAGGATATTAACGGCGCTGCTCAGTTTGGGGCGATGCCGACGCAGGTAACACAGCTGAATGGTGAACGATGCAGTGCTGCCAAGGCTTACTTAACGCCAAACCTTTCACGATCGAATCTCACGGTCGTGACTAAAGCCACCACACATAAGGTTTTGTTTGAATGCAAGAAGGCGATTGGTGTTGAATATGGTTCTAGCGGAAAGCGTTATCAGATACGATGCAACAAAGAAGTGATTCTTTCCGCTGGCGCGTTTGGTTCTCCCCAATTGCTGTTACTGTCTGGTGTCGGTGCTCAAACTGAACTAGAGACACATGGAATCGAACAGGTTCATGAATTACCTGGAGTGGGCAAGAACCTTCAAGATCATATCGACTTAGTACATTCGTATAAATGCAGTGAAAAGCGTGAAACTTTTGGTATCTCGCTGCAAATGGCCTCTGAAATGACCAAAGCCTTACCACTATGGCACAAAGAACGCCGCGGTAAAATGAGCAGTAATTTTGCAGAGGGAATAGGCTTTCTCTGTTCCGAAGATCATATCGCTGTACCGGATTTAGAGTTTGTATTTGTGGTCGCTGTTGTAGATGACCATGCTAGAAAAATTCATACCAGTCATGGCTTTACCTCTCATGTCACCTTATTGCGACCGAAGAGCTACGGCACCGTAACGCTAAATAGTAATGATCCCTATGATCCGCCTAAGATCGATCCTGCGTTTTTCAGTCATCCTGAAGACATGGAGATCATGATTAAGGGCTGGAAGAAGCAGTATCAAATGTTAGAGAGTTCCGCGTTTGATGATATCCGAGGCAATGCTTTCTACCCTGTGGACGCCAGTGATGACAAGGCTATCGAGCAAGATATTCGCAATCGTGCAGACACTCAGTATCACCCGATCGGGACCTGTAAAATGGGACCTAGTAGCGATTTTTTAGCTGTGGTAGATAAAGATCTCAAAGTTTATGGATTGGATAATTTGAGAGTCATTGATGCTTCTGTGATGCCGACACTGATTGGGGCAAACACCAATGCACCAACCATTATGATTGCTGAGAAAGTCGCAGATCAAATCAAACAGCAATACGGGTTTGGCAAGCAAGAATCTAATATTCAAGCGAAAGGCGAAGCTGTAGTTTTATTCAAGAAGTTAAGTGATAACCATAAATAAAACAGTAGGTTAGATAGTCTTGATTTGGTAAGACTCTCTAACCTATTTTTGTGTGCTTACTTAGAATTAAGTAATGCTAAATCAATAGCTTAACCAATAGTATTACTTAGTTAGTGCTTGATTAAGCCACTGATCAAATTGACCTTTTGGCAGTGCACCGTTAATCGTATCAACACGTTGACCGTTCTTGAACACCATCACCGTTGGGATGCTTCTGATTTGATACATAGCCGCCAGTTGCTGTTGAGCTTCGGTATCAATTTTAACAAATCGAACATCGCCAGCGCGCTCTTTAGCGACATCGCTGAACACAGGTGCGAAACCTACACATGGGTTGCACCATGTCGCCCAAAAATCGACAACGACAGGCTGTGAACTGTTCAAAATTGATTGGAAATTCAGTGACGTACCTTCGATTGGTGCACCGTCTAGAAGTGCGTTTTTGCACTTACCACAAGTAGGGCTTTCTGAAATTCTTTCTGAAGGAACTCGGTTTACGCCACCGCAAGAAGGGCAACGTGTGTTGAATGTAGACATAACTTTCTCTTTTTATTGCGTCTCCGTGCCTAACGCGATTTACGAATCATGTACGGAACGCTTATACTGTTTAAAACAAGAATAAGATACTCAAATAAAAACAAACAATAAACAGGTAAATGATGACAAAATTTTACGCTGAAATTACGGGCTGGGGAAAGTGTCTGCCACCAGCCGTGCTATCCAATGATGATTTAAGCACTTTCATTGATACGTCTGACGAGTGGATTCGTACTCGAACTGGTATCGAAAATCGTCGTATCAGTCATGTAAATACCTCTGAGCTAGCGACCGTTGCTGCTCAACATGCAATGGCGTGTGCTGGTTTAACAGCCGAAGATATCGATCTTGTGATCGTAGCGACGTGCAGTCCAGACTCTCTTATTCCAAATACCGCGTCTAAAGTTCAACAGAACTTAGGCATCAAGAGCGCAGCAGCTTTTGACCTTAATGCAGCGTGTACAGGCTTTATCTACGGTGTTGAAACAGCAACTCGATTGATTCAAGCGGGCAACTACCGCAATGCGATCGTTGTGGGTGCAGAGCGTCTTTCATTCTTCATCGACTGGACCAAGCGTGATACTGCGGTTCTATTCGGTGATGGCGCTGGCGCTGTGGTTTTATCGCGTACTGAAGAACAAGTGGGTTTACAAGAAGCTCAAATCGGTTGTGACGCAGAGGGCCGTGACATTCTAGCAGTACCAAAATTCGGTACGTCTATGGACCGCTTTGCTGCTGATAACGGTTACTGGGATTTTGATTTCGTTGGTAAAGAGATCTTCAAGCGTGCAGTGAAAGGAATGGGCGCTGCAGCACATACAGTATTGAGTCGCACTGGCATCTCAACTGAAAACATCGATGTTGTGATTCCGCACCAAGCGAACATCCGAATTATTCAAACTCTGTGTGATATGGCGGGCATTGAACGTGAGAAAGCGTTTGTGAACATTCAAAACTATGGCAACACGTCGGCTGCGACTGTGCCAATTGCATTGTGTGAATCGTTAGAGCAAGGCTTTGTTAAACCGAACTCAAACATCCTTGTGGCGGCATTCGGTGCCGGTTTAACTTGGGGGGCAGGCCATATTAAGTGGGGTAGCCGTGTTGAGCCGTTAGGTCAATCGGACGCTAAGCTTCCAGAAGCAGATAGCTCGGCATTAGAACTTCTAGAGAGAGCCATTTTACACTGTAAAACGCGTCCTAATTCTGAGAATGAGTAGCAGCATGGCGCAAGTTCGTTTTATGACAGAAGCCGACCTCGATGGAGCGGCTTTAGTTCACCAAGCTACTTTTGTTCGACAGCAAAACTCAAAAAATTGGTTACAATGTAACTTAAATGCTGCGCCACGCTTTCTTAACTTTGTTGCTGAAAGCGATGGCGAGATTGTCGGCTACATTATTTGGGTTCAAAAGAGTGGGTTTAGGCCTGAAGCTGTTTTGGAGCTAGAACAACTTGCTGTGTTACCGAGTGCTCAGGGGCAAGGATTGGGCAAAAAGCTGATTCTAGACTCTTTGCCTCAAGTGAAGCAGAAGCTATCAGAGCAGGGCTCGACACTAAAACATGTATTAGTGACCACCAGAGCAGATAACTTTGCACAAAAGCTCTATCAGTCGACATTGGGCGCTCAAGTCGAAATCACGATTTCAAACTTTTACTCAGCCGATGAAGTGCTTATGATAGCTCGCAATGTAGGTGAACGAATCTGATCGCTGAGTTCTTAGAACCATTATTATCAGCGGCATAACTCGATTAACGTTTTATTAGGGGCTTCTGTGGCCCTTTTGTTATTTCTTAGGAAGTATTTTGAAGAAAGTTTTAGCAATTGGCTACGTTTGGCCAGAACCGAATTCATCGGCGGCTGGCAGCCATATGATGTCTCTTTTACGTCTATTTAAGAGACAAGGTTGGTCAGTTGAATTTGCAACACCCGCTCAAGAAACCGAGCACATGATTGATCTCCCTGAAGAGGGCATCACAAGCCAATCTATACAGTTAAATTGCGATAGCTTTGACGATTACATTGAAGAGCTGCAGCCCGATGTTGTGATGTTTGACCGTTTTATGATGGAAGAACAGTTTGGTTGGCGTGTCGAGAAAGTATGCCCGAATGCCTTTAAGTTACTGGATACGGAAGACTTACAGTTTCTGCGTAATGCTCGACACGAAGCGGTTAAGAAAGAAACAGATCTGACCAAAGCACACTTGTACAGTGACTTGGCTAAACGTGAAATTGCCGCGATTTTGCGCTGTGATCTTTCGTTGATCATTTCAAGTTACGAGATGGAACTGCTTCAATCTGAGTTCAATATCGATCCCAAACTGCTTCATCATCTGCCGTTCATGGTTGATCTTAATACGCTTCCTGAAAGCACGAAAAGCTTTGAAGAACGTAAGCATTTCATGACGATAGGCAACTTTAGACACGCACCGAACTGGGATGCCGTACTTCAGTTACAGAAGATTTGGCCGAAGATTCGTAAGCAGTTGCCTGATAGTGAACTTCATATTTACGGATCTTATCCGCCGCCGAAAGCAACCGCTTTGCATAATCCAAAAACCGGTTTCCATATCAAAGGTTGGGCTAAAGATGCTCAAGAAGTGATGGAAGATGCACGTGTTTGTGTTGCGCCATTACGTTTTGGCGCTGGCATTAAAGGCAAGTTACTTGATGCGATGAAGCTGCAAACTCCGAATGTAACCAGCGAGATCGGCAGTGAAGGCATGCTACCGCAAGGTGAACTGCAATGGCCGGGCGCAGTGTCAGATGATATTGATGAGTTTGTTGAACAAGCTGTCGCTCTTTATAAAGATGAAAAGAAATGGCTTAAAGCTCAAAGCCAATGTCATTCAATTCTTGAAGCGCACTATGAACAGAATCAACTGGGCGACAAATTGATCGAGCGACTGACTGCGCTAGGTTCTGAGCTTGATGCGCATCGACTGAATAATTTCTTTGGTTCAATGCTTAAGCACCATAGTATGGCGAGCACTAAGTACATGTCGCAATGGATTGCTGAGAAGAACAAGGTCAAATAGCTGTTCTTTACCAAAGACAGAATAAATCTTAAGCCCTTAGGTTAACACCTAGGGGCTTTTTTCATGCAGGGCGCTTGTTAATTCCAGACTTACAAAATGACACATACTCGCAGTACATTAGCATTGACTAATTTATATTTATTAGTAAACTCTAATTTATAGGTTGTTATGAGTTTATGATGTTTGTGGATAGGAGAGGTTTGTGCTTAGTTTGATTCCTTGGGATGCTTTTTTCGGCGGCATGTTGTTAGGCGTGTCGGCCATTGTTTTAATGTTGGGGATTGGTCGAGTTGCTGGCATTAGTGGCATTGTCAGCCGATTATTGCCAACTGGCACCAGCAACAAAGAACGTAAAGATGCGGATACAGCAAACACCGAAAAACACTGGCGTATCGCCTTTGTTGTGGGAATGGTCGCAAGTGGTTGGCTATTAATTCCGACGGGCTACCAACTTCCGCAGTTAGAAGAGATGAATCTCGCTTTAGTGATTATTGCTGGCCTTCTGGTGGGCTTTGGTACTAAAACAGCGAACGGTTGTACTAGCGGGCATGGCATTGTCGGAATGGCTCGTTTATCTAAACGTTCTATTGTTGCGACCTGTGTATTTATGGGTGTGGCAATCGTAACCGTGTTTATCAAGAATCTGACTGGCTTGGGGGCATAATGAAAAACGCTTCATTTACTATCGTTATCGGTTTGGTCGCAGGTATTCTTTTTGGCTCTGGCATGATCATCTCAGGGATGGTTGATCCTGAGAAGGTACTCGGCTTCTTAGACATTACCGGTAACTGGGACATTAGTTTGGCATTCGTCATGGGTGGCGCGCTATTGGTCTTTGCACCGTTTTATCATCTGGTCATTAAAAAGCGCGCTAAAGCCATCAATGGCGAGCCGTTAGATAGCCGTAACAATCCGTTGATAGACAGAAAGCTGATTCTTGGATCTACAGCGTTTGGCTTAGGCTGGGGGATTGCAGGCTTTTGCCCAGGCCCTGCGGTAACCAGCCTAAGTGGCGGCAACCCGACGGTGTGGGGGTTTATGATAAGCATGCTGGTGGGAATGTGGCTGGCGGATCGTATGAACAAAACGTGTTAGTAGCAAGCTTATAGCTGATTACATTGGCTTTGACGTTATCCGTTCTGAGCTGACCAAGCATAGAGGTTGACTCGCTTTCAGCACGAAAGTCAGTCAGCCTCTTTCTATATTTACTGTTTCTATTATTTTCAGTTATCTACAATCTGCTGTTATCTAAAATCTACTATTTAATAGTCGTTGAAACTGGACAGTGGTCGCTGAGTTTGTAGTCCAGAACATCTTGTGTTTCAAATACCTTCTGCTTTGCAGGAGAAGCATTTAGCGACTCACTCACCACAATATGATCAATAACAGAGCGGAACTGATGTGTGCGATAATTGTTGCGGTTAGAGCGTACCTTACAATCTGCACGGGTCTTTCGTGTCGCTAACTGCGCATCAGTATATTGTGATAACTCTTTCCACATCCAATCTCGTGAGTAAGCGAGGTTATGGTTAAAGTCGCCAAGAATGGCGTAGTCTTCGTTATTGCGCTCTCTTTGCTTTATCCACTTGTTCAGTTGCTGAGCTTGCTCTTTTAAACGAGAGCAATCGCGGTTGGACTTATACGCTCCGCTACAACCTGCCTTTAAATGCACAGACAACATGTGAATGGGTTTAAAGTTTGTTTCTACAACGATATAGCTGGCAAACCTAAGTTTACTGTTGGATGTGGTTTCAAGCGGAAAGTCAGCGTAGTCGGTGAGGGCTACTCCTTTACGAACTGCAAATCCCGTGTATTGGTTCACTTCTTTAAATTGGCGGTTGCTGTTCTTAGATAGCGCCCGGTCAGACATCAATATCTTGTATTGATCACCAGCCACACGCTGAATGGCATTTACGTTATCGACTTCTTGAAACGCAACCACGTCTGCGTCTAAGGATTGAAAATAAGTTGCGAGTTTGTCGAAATCAGCTTGATCACGTTTGTCAGAAAACTTATTCACAGCCTCGTTGGTTGATAACCATTCGATATTCCAACTGGATATGGTCAAAGGTTCAGCAAATGTCTGGCTACTGAGTAAGCAGCCTAACATTATCCAGTTTTGAAGTCGTTTCATGCCAAATATCCCTAATTTTGTCTGCCAATATTGATGAGCCGTTATCCTACAACACTTACCAAAAATTCAACTCTTTTTAGGAGTTTTTTTATTGTTACATTGTTTCTTTTCGACTTGAGAACTAGCGTAATAATATTGAATTGATCTTAGTCAGCGTTCTCTTTTTATTGATCCAAATCAATACTCAAAGTTGGTGGTTCTCGTTAAATACGCCACAATATCTAGTGTTAGTTAAACGATAAATCGCTCTATATAGTGTGTTTGTGGATAAGTCTGTGAATACCTCAAGAGTAAGGAGAAGTGGTGAAATCAATCGTAATCAAGCGTGATGGCTCAAGAGCTCCATTCAGTAGAGATCGCATCCAAGCTGCAGTGGAAGCAGCATCAGACAAAGCCGATAAGGAAATTGCTATTTATGCACTGAATGTGGCATTAGCAGTTGAGTTGAAGCTCGAAGAGTACGATGAAGTTCATATCTCTGAAATTCAAACCATGGTCGAGAACGAGCTAATGCAGGGACCATACAAGTCTCTGGCTCGTGCCTACATTGAATATCGTCATGACCGCGACATCGCCCGTGAGAAGCAAAGCGCTTTAACTCGTGAGATCGAAGGTTTGATCGAAGAAAGCAACGTTGATCTAATCAATGAAAACGCGAACAAAGATGGCAAAGTAATCCCAACTCAGCGTGACCTGCTGGCGGGTATCGTGGCTAAACACTATGCGAAAACTCACATTTTGCCACGTGATATCGTACATGCTCACGAATGTGGTGATATTCACTACCACGATCTAGACTACGCACCGTTCTTCCCAATGTTTAACTGCATGCTTATCGATCTGAAAGGCATGTTAACGCATGGCTTCAAGATGGGTAACGCGGAAATCGACACACCTAAGTCTATTTCTACGGCGACAGCGGTAACCGCGCAGATCATCGCGCAAGTGGCGAGTCACATCTACGGCGGCACAACGATTAACCGCATCGATGAGGTTCTTGAACCTTACGTTATGGCGAGCTACGAGAAGCACTTATCGCTAGCGAAAGAGTGGGACATTCATAGCCCAGAAGCTTTTGCTATCTCTCGCACAGAGAAAGAGTGTTACGACGCGTTCCAATCTCTGGAGTACGAAGTAAACACGCTGCACACCGCTAATGGTCAAACACCATTCGTGACGTTTGGTTTTGGTTTAGGTGAAAGCTGGGGCTCGAAATTGATTCAGCAATCAATCTTGAAAAACCGCATTGCAGGTTTGGGTAAGAACCGTAAAACAGCCGTGTTCCCTAAACTGGTATTTGCGATCAAAGATGGTTTGAACCACCAGAAGCAAGATCCAAACTACGACATCAAGCAATTAGCGCTAGAGTGTGCGTCTAAGCGTATGTACCCAGACATTCTTAACTACGACAAAGTAGTAGAAGTGACAGGGTCATTTAAAACTCCTATGGGTTGTCGTAGCTTCTTGAATACTTATGAAGAAAATGGTGAGTTGATTCACGAAGGCCGTAACAACTTAGGTGTTGTTAGCTTGAACTTGCCACGTATTGCGATTAACGCAAAACAAGATATGGCTAAGTTCTACGAACTGCTTGATGATAAACTCAAGCTGGCTCGTCGTGCATTAGAAACTCGTATTTCTCGTCTAGAAAACGTGAAAGCACGTGTTGCTCCAATCCTATACATGGAAGGTGCATGTGGCGTTCGCTTGAAAGCAGACGACTCTATTGCCGATATCTTCAAGAACGGCCGCGCGTCTGTTTCTCTTGGTTACATTGGTATCCACGAAGCGATGACAGCACTTTACGGTACTGACGTTCACCTGTACGACGATGGCGAAATGCGTGCTAAAGCGCTTGAGTTGGTGGAGTACATGAAGCGTGAAGTGGAATCTTGGACGAAAGAGACAGGTTACGCATTCAGCCTATACGGCACACCAAGTGAAAACCTATGTAGCCGTTTCTGCAGCATCGACACCAAAGAATTTGGTGTGATTGATGGTGTGACAGACCGTGGTTACTACACCAACAGCTTCCACTTAGATGTGCAGAAGACAGTGAACCCATACGACAAGATCGATTTCGAGATGCCTTATCCTGAAATTTCTAGCGGTGGTTTTATCTGTTACGGCGAATTCCCGAACATGCAGAAGAACATCGAAGCACTAGAAAACGTATGGGATTACAGCTACACACGTGTTCCTTACTACGGCACTAACACACCGATTGATGAGTGTTACGAATGTGGTTACAACGGTGAGTTCGACTGTACAAGTAAGGGCTTTACGTGTCCTAAATGTGGCAACCATGACTCAACCAAAGTATCGGTGACGCGCCGTGTTTGTGGTTACCTTGGTAGCCCAGATGCACGACCATTTAACTTCGGTAAGCAAGAAGAAGTTAAACGCCGCGTGAAGCATCTTTAGTAAGCTCTAAGATTATTAGCTAGCTTACTTAGAAGAGCTACGTTTCAAGAAATATGTTTGGTATCGGCGCTATGTCGATACCAATTCATTTGTTTCAACTCTCGCTACTTTTCGAGTTAAACCATTAAGCCATCACGAGTTTTCAATACTGCCTTATGAATTATCACCAATATCACCCAATCGACGTTGTAAATGGCCCTGGAACACGCTGCACTTTGTTTGTGTCGGGTTGTGTACACCAGTGTCGCGGGTGTTATAACCAATCAACGCAAAGGTTGGACTCCGGGCATTTGTTTACTCAAGAGCTGCAAGACCACATTATCGCTGATCTCAATGATCCACGAATCAAGCGTCGTGGCTTGTCGCTTTCAGGTGGTGATCCTCTTCATCCTGCAAATGTATCTGAAGTGCTTAAGCTTGTTCAGCGTGTAAAAGCAGAATGTGAAGGCAAAGACATCTGGATGTGGACGGGCTACGAGCTCGACGAACTCGACGAAAAGCAGAGGCAAGTACTTGAATATGTTGATACTTTGATTGATGGTCGTTTTGAGCAAGATAAAGCGGATCCAATGTTGGATTGGCGTGGTAGTTCAAACCAAATCATCCATCGATTTACTGATATATAACTGCTGTCGTGACTTTGCACACTCGTAAACGAAAAAGGGCTTCATCGTTAGCGCAATGCTACAAATCAGCCCTTGGGTGTGAGTTCTTTGAATCTATCGCCTGTTTATATAGGAATGTGCTCAGGCTCGTCGATTAGATTGTTGATCCATTTCTTAGAGTGAATTCGCTGGCTAGTTAAAGCGATCTTCGCTAACTCCTCCAGTAACACAATCATCAAAACCCATTCTAGCGGCCAACCCAACACCAGCGCAGTAAAGTAAGCAAGGGGAATGCCGATTGCCCATTGGCCAAACAGGTCGATGAAGATACTGTAGTTGATGTCTCCACCACTTTTCAGCACGCCACCAATACCAACCATATTGAAGACTCTTAGTATCATGCCGAGTGCCATGACTAAGGTGACGTTAACGGCTGTCTCTTTGAGCTCTAAGTGAGTAAGGCCGATCATGTATACGATCGCGGGTTTAGCAAACCAACACACCAAGGCTAATATAGCCGCAAGCCCACAGCTGACCAATACATAACCCCATGCGGTGTTCTCAACACGTTGATAGTTCTTCGCGCCGATCTCGTTGCCTAGAATGATCGAAGCGGTGACCGCAAACCCCATGAACGCCGAGATCAAGATACTTTCTACTGGCGATAACAGCGAAATGATCGCAAGCTCTCCAACACCCATTTGCCCAACTATCACGTTATAAATAAGAATCCCGCCCGCCCATGCTGTGTCATGAACCAACATAGGTATTGCTATCGTGAAGTACTTCTTTCTATGCTTCGGTAATATCGCTTCTCGCCAATTACTTAATGTCGGGAATAGATGCGCGTAGTGTTTCTTCGCCATGATAAGCAGCGCTATCGTCTGAAAGAATCGAGACACCGTGGTGCCAATAGCCGCACCAACTACGCCCAGTTCTGGAAATCCAAACAAACCAAAGATCAGCAATGCATTGAGAATCGCATTAACGATGATTGCCCAAATACTGATCTTGGTGGGTAGCTTGGCTTCGCCGACCGATCGCAGTGCGCTTTCTAAGGGCACTACGATCGCGGTACCAAAAAGGCTGGCTCCTGTTATCCAAAGGTAATCCGTTGCCAAGCGGACGTAATCAGGGTCTGAGGCCACCACAGACACGACTGATTCAGGAGCCAATGTATAAATCAACACAAAGGGGATGATGGTAAAGACAGACAATGCCCATGACTGTGCTAATGTGCGTCTAATTCCGTTGAAATCTCCCGCACCGAAATATTGCGAAGCTAGCACACTGACAGCGCCGCTAATCCCGGATACCATGATCAAGTTGAAGAAAAATATGCGGTTACCCACACCAACCGCCGCAGTTGCAGAGTCACCCAGTTGGTTAACCATAAAAATATCGACCACGCCGAGTAATGAAAACAACATGGTTTGTAGCGATACAGGCAAACCGATGTGTAAAAGCTTTTGCCAAAAATCTTTGTCTAGATGACGATATGTCGAGCGCATCGCATTTCCCCTGTGGTTAATATGCGAGAAGTTTATCGGTATTTGTTTTGGCTGTATTGTTCAGGTTCATCACAAACTTTTGCCAAATTATCTATTTTCAAAAGCTTCCTATTTGTCAAAACGACCTGTTTTCAAAATCATCTATTTCAAAACTATCGAATGACTAATGTGGCGATTTAATTGCAGACAAACCTAATGAGCGACCAGTGAAATGAGTGAGAAACACGAACGGTACGAGATCTCTGATCAGACACACCAAGAGTTTGTCGATCAAAGCCATGTATTGGCATTCGAAGAATTGGGTATCGTTCAGTGTGGGACGGCGTCGTGCCGAGATTTCTTTTCGGTACATCGGAAGAACCCACAGAAACACATGCTGCTATACACGGTTAGGGGCAATGGGTGGTTAGAAAGTGGGGCGTGTCGCTATATTCTAGAGCCGGGGTCGTGCATTACTGTGCCTGCAGGCGTTGAGAATGGCTTTGGGATTGAAGAAGAGACATGGCAAATCGCATGGATCTTTCTCTCGCCAGATAAGCAATGGGATAAAGTAGTGAGTGATGAAGTGAGTTACACGTTGTCTCCGGCCGCAGAAGTCGTCTCGTCGTGCATTCACACTCTATTGAGAAGCATTGCACTGCCTATCGATTTGGGGGGAGCGATTGCCATTCACAGCGTAGCGCAAATAGAATTCATGATTAATGCTCCCGTCCCGCAGCAACAATCTCGAAATTTGATTCGCTTGAGACGTGTGTTCAACAGCGTGCAAAAACAGCTTCATAAAGAGTGGAACGTGCATGAGCTAGCAAACCTATTTCCGTGTTCAGAGCCGCACTTCCATCGCTTGTGCCAACGTTATTATTCTCATAGCCCGATGACTCATATTATGCGTATGAGAATGGAATACGCAGCTCGTTTGTTGAAATCGAGTGATTGGTCGATTCAACATATTGGCGAGATCGTGGGTTACCCGAATGCAGCGAACTTTAGTACTCGATTTAAAGCTTGGTCGGGCATGACACCAAGGCAATTCAAACAAGGCATTTAGCTGAGAATCAACAAGGTACTTCTTAAACAAGCTACTGCTCTTTTGATAAAGCACTAAAAGTGTTCGAAATTTACGCTGTTTTGTGACGTAAAATGACCAATCTCTGTTTACTTATTCTAACTAAGCGCTTCTATTAAAAAATGTTTCTGATTTGTCTACGATAATGTTAACGTGAAACTCATTACTTGAATTTCAAAGGGTTGTGACTTTCATGTTTTCACATCTACCAAAACCAACTTTAGATCCAATTCTATCTCTTTCTGTTGCTTACCGCGGCGATACTCGTACTGATAAAGTCGACTTAGGCATTGGCGTTTACAAAAACGATCAAGGCGAAACTCCGATCATGAAAGCCGTTTCTATGGCTCAAGATATCGTTGTTGAAACGCAGAAAACCAAAGCTTACGTTGGCCTAGCAGGCTGTGAAGAGTTCAACCAGAGCATGGTTGATCTGCTGCTTAAAGGGACTTCTGCAATGGATCGCGTTGCTGCGATTCAAACACCGGGTGCAAGTGGTGCACTTCGCATGTTGGGTGACTTAATGAAAGTTTCTCAACCAGACACCACGGTTTGGATTTCAAACCCAAGCTACGTTAACCACAAACCGGTGATGGAAGCGGCAGGCTTAAAAGTTCGATATTACAATTACTTCAGTCCTGAAACGAAGCAAGTTGATACTGCAAGAATGTTGGATGACCTTTCAAAAGCGGGTCCATCAGATGTGGTACTACTGCACGGTTGCTGTCATAACCCAACGGGTGCGGATATCGACTTTGAGGCGTGGCAGGAAATTACCAAACTATCGCAGAAAAATGGCTTCTTGCCGTTCGTTGATATTGCTTACCAAGGCTTTGGTGATGGCTTAGAAGAAGACGCAAAAGGTCTTCAACACATGGCTAACAACGTCGAAGAGATGTTGATTACGACATCTTGCTCGAAGAACTTCGGTTTATACCGTGAAAGAACGGGTGCCGCTATCGTGATTGGCAAAAACAGCGAACACGTTGGCAATGCTAAAGGTAAGCTTCTAACGCTTGCTCGTTCAACTTACACAATGCCGCCAGATCATGGTGCAGCTTTGGTTAAAACAATTCTTCAGAATCAAGAGCTAACCTCGATTTGGAAGCAAGAATTGAGTGAAATGCAGCAACGTTTGTTAAATCTGCGCCAAAGTTTATGTGATGAATTGCGAAATACTTATAACACGTCACAATTTGACTTCATTGAAAGCCATAAAGGCATGTTTAGTGTACTAGGCTTTAAAGAAACTCAAATGAATCAATTACGTGAAGAATATGGAGTCTATGGTGTTGGTGATGGACGCATCAATATCGCAGGCCTTTCCGAATCTCATATTCCTTATGTAGCAAAAGCGATAGCAAACGTTTCAAAATAGAAGGTGACTGAATGTATAATTGGAAAGCGATTGTAGTTTTAATGCTAAGTGGTGGCCTGTTTGCTTGTTCGGCTACAACTCAAGCTCCTGTTGAGCCAGAGCAAAAGCCTCAAATCGAACAACCTGTTGTGGATGACTCTTCAAAAACTGACGCAACAGAAGGCGAGAAAGTAACGGAACCTACTGAGAAGCCTGAAGAAGTAAAACCAACTGAGCCGGAAGTAAAACCTGCACCTGTTGAAAAACCAGTAGAGAAGGTTAGAAAAACAAGTGACGGCAAACTGATTCTTGGTGAAGAAGAGTGGGTGTTTGTTCCTGGTTTAAAAGAAGCGTTTAAAGCACGTGTCGATACCGGTGCAACAACCTCTTCAATCAGTGCAGTTGATATTGTTGATTTTGAACGTGACGGCAAAGACTGGGTTAAGTTCAAGATTGAACACGACGGAATTACAACTCAAGAGATCAGCTTACCAGTAGAACGCTGGGTTAAGATCAAGCAATCAAGCGCAGAAGGCACACAACGACGCGCTGTGGTTGTAGCTTCGATTCAAATTGGCGATCTAAAAGACAAAACTGAATTTACGCTAGCCGACCGAACGCATCTTTCTTTCCCACTTCTGTTGGGTAGAAGCTTCTTTAGAGATGTTGCGGTTGTCGACGTGAGCAAAAAATACGTTCAGAAGAAAATTACTAAATAACAAGTTCTGCTCGTCATCAAAGCTTTTCGTTTTGAAGAGCTATAGTTTCAAAGGTGACGAGCTTAAAAGACTTTTAGTGTTGATAAATGAAATCCCTACCAGTTCTGCTGGTGGGGATTTTTTTATTTACACCCCATAACGTATGAAAAGCATCTAAATGGTCTATGTTTACTATTCGTTTACTGTTTAGCCTCGACAACGTGATCGAGATCTCTATATAATCCGCGCTTCGATTTTTGTTTAATCCATACTTTCGTACTTCTTATTTAGGTTCTTGAAATAGCCTAATAATTATCTGTCAGTACACGCTTAGGAATTAGTTCTTTGATATCTACCGCGAACATCACAATGCAATTTGGCGCAGAGCCGCTGTTTGAAAACATCTCTGCTAAATTTGGTAACGGCAACCGTTATGGTTTGATCGGCGCTAATGGTTGCGGCAAATCAACGTTCATGAAAATCCTAAGTGGCGCATTAACGCCAAGCTCGGGCAACGTTTCTATCACTCCAGGAGAAAAACTGGGTGTGCTAAGCCAAGATCAGTTCGCTTTCGAACAGTACAGCGTTATCGACGTTGTGATCATGGGCGACAGAAAACTTTGGGAAGTAAAACAAGAACGTGACCGCATTTACTCTTTGCCAGAAATGAGCGAAGACGACGGCATGAAAGTCGCAGAACTTGAAAGTGAATTCGCGGAAATGGATGGCTACACAGCAGAAAGCCGTGCTGGCGACATCCTAATTCAAGCGGGTATTGAAGAAGAGTTCCATTTCGGCTTGATGCAGCAAGTAGCTCCAGGTTGGAAACTGCGTGTGCTATTGGCACAAGCTCTGTTTGCAAACCCAGATATCCTGCTTCTTGATGAACCAACCAACAACTTGGACATTCACACGATCAACTGGCTTGCTGAAGAGCTAAACCAGCGTAAATGTACAATGATCATCATTTCGCACGATAGACACTTCCTGAACTCTGTGTGTACACACATGGCAGACATCGACTACGGTGAGCTACGTGTCTACCCTGGTAACTACGAGTACTTCCTAGAAGCATCTGGCTTGATTCGTGAACAGCTTTTAGCAAGCAACGCTAAGAAAGCGGCTGAAATCAGCGAGCTTCAAGATTTCGTAAACCGTTTTGGTGCTAACGCATCTAAAGCAAAACAAGCAAGCTCTCGTGCCAAGAAAATGGATAAGATCACGCTTGATGAAGTGAAATCATCGAGCCGTATGAGCCCATCTATTGATTTTGGCGAAGGTAAGAAACTACACCGTCAAGCGCTTGAACTTCAAGACCTTGGTCACGGCTTCGATGGCGAAACATTGTTTGCCGGTGGTAACTTGCTGCTTGAAGCGGGTACTCGTCTTGCGGTTATCGGTGAGAACGGTGTAGGTAAAACCACGCTGCTACGTTGCCTAGTTCAAGAGCTAGAGCAAAACGAAGGTATCGTAAAATGGTCTGAAAACGCATCTGTAGGCTACTGCCCACAAGATAGTACGTCTGACTTTGATAACGACCTGAGCATCTTCGATTGGATCTCACAATGGCGCACAGTGAAGCACGATGACCTTATGGTACGTGGCATTCTAGGTCGCCTATTGTTTACTGCTGACGATGCGAACAAAAAAGCGCGTAACTGTTCTGGTGGTGAGAAGAACCGTCTGTTATTCGGCAAGCTAATGATGCAAGACATCAACGTGCTTGTAATGGACGAACCAACCAACCACATGGACATGGAAGCAATCCAAGCCCTGAACGACGCGTTGAAGGTTTACACTGGCACGCTTATCTTCGTAAGCCATGACCGAGAGTTCGTTTCTTCATTAGCAACACACATCATCGATGTAAAAGATCAACAGCTAGTGAGCTTCCAAGGTACTTATGAAGAGTACTTAGATCACCAGAAAAAGATGCTGATGGTTAGCTTATAAAGCAAGTCGCTGGCTCAGGTCGTGAACGACTAAAAGCCAGCGAAACTAACAAACAAAAAAGCCCCGAACATTAATATGTTCGGGGCTTTTCTATGTAATACGTTTAGCTATTTATTACTCAGTAATTGAAATCTAGATTAGAATCCGAATCGAGCCGACATTAAGATTTGGTGGCCATATGTGCCGTTATTGCGCATATCAAGACCAACAGACAGTTGATCAGTTGAATGGAAACGAGCACCGATACCCAAAATTGAACGAGTGTCATCGTTGTCGATCAGTTGACCAAGGCGTGCGTTAACTTCAACGTTTGCCATTAACCAAGCTCTCAAGCCAAGGTTAATTTCTGTTTTGATGTGGTTATCGTCATTCCGTTCAATGTTGTGCAGTAACATTTGGCCAGTAACGTCAGCAAATTGACTGATTGGGCCGTTGAATCCCATACCTACCGCTGCATCCCAATCACTTTCAAATTCTGAATCGATACGAGCAACAAAATGAGAGTTCTGAGTGAACATTGTTGTGACTTCACCACCGAAAGTACTTGGGCTAGTACCCATGCGCAGCTCGAATGTGTTGTAGTTAAAGTTGTTTGCAGACGCAGAGAATGAACACAGTGCAGCGAGTCCTAAAAGGACAGTCTTATTCGTGCAACCTAGCATGGTGACTCCATATAAATTGTATTTTGCGGCAGTATAATACAAAAAAGCCTGCAATATGCAGGCCAATTATTTGAAGTCGGTATTTTTATATTAATCGCTTATAGAACCTGGATGTGGTCCACTTCGATTTCAGGTGTCTTACCACCTTCATATTCACCGAAGATACGAACTTTTGTATCAGCGGTCAGTGGTTGTGCTAGGCGGATATCATCATCAAGTTCGATTTGAATTTCACTCTGGCCATCAGAGAAGACAAACGTGTCATTCTTAAGTTGACGAACGATCTTGCCATCCACAATTGCTTCTTGCTCTGCGAACATGCTTGTGTCGGCAAGTAGTGTCGCAACAGAAACGGTTTCAATTGGGCCAGTATAAGCAATAGCGCTTTCGTGCTTGCTGTTGACATTATTATTGCTGTTGTGGTCACTAGCCATTGCGAAAGTAGGAGCAAGGATAATAGTAGATGCGATAGCTAATACAGTTTTTTTCATGGTGAATCCCTTAATGTTGTTTTTAGTAGAAACGTTTTTCTGAATTTGAAACGTTTCTTTTCGTTAGTACGTTTTTTGTTGAAGCGCCTGTTATCGTTCACAAGCTTGGTTTCGATGGAGCTATTAAACAACACTGGGGTTGAATCCAGAGTGAGTAACACATTCATTTTCCATTCATTTTATTGAGCATCTACTCGGCAATGACGTTAAGATGGTCGCAGAGAAATATTGCCCACAGCTATAAATTGAAAATTAAGAAATTAAGGATTTAAGTACAAATGCGAGCACCATTAAGTGCCCTTATGGTTCAAGGGACAACGTCAGATGCCGGAAAAAGTGTTTTGGTGGCAGGTTTATGCCGTGTTTTGGCAAGGAAAGGAATCAAAGTGGCACCTTTTAAGCCACAAAACATGGCGTTGAACAGTGCTGTGACAAAAGATGGTGGCGAAATTGGCCGTGCTCAAGCGGTTCAGGCGCAAGCTTGTAATATAGAGCCAACCGTTCACATGAACCCTGTATTGCTAAAGCCCAACTCAGATACCGGCGCGCAAGTGATTTTGCAAGGCCGAGCGCTGAGCAACATGGAAGCGACGGGTTATCATGATTACAAGAAAGTGGCGATGGATACAGTTATCGATTCGTTTGACCGACTTTCTGAAGAATATGAAAGCGTGATGATTGAAGGTGCGGGGAGCCCAGCCGAAATCAATCTTCGTGAAAATGATATCGCTAACATGGGATTTGCTGAGAAAGCGGACATCCCTGTGATCATCGTTGCTGATATTGACCGTGGTGGCGTTTTTGCGCATCTCTACGGGACATTAGCTCTATTGTCTGAATCTGAACAAGCTCGTGTAAAAGGCTTTGTGATAAATCGTTTTAGAGGCGATATCGCACTGCTTCAATCTGGCCTAGATTGGCTAGAGGAAAAAACCGGCAAGCCAGTCATTGGTGTTTTGCCATATCTGCATGGTTTTAACTTAGAAGCGGAAGATGCCATTACCTCTGCTCAAGAGTCTTACGGAGAAGCTAAGCTTAAGGTGGCGGTGCCAGTGCTAACCCGAATCAGCAACCATACAGACTTTGACGCGTTAAGATTGAATCCTTCGATTGATTTACGTTATGTCGGTAAAGGCGAACGTGTAAACAATGCTGATTTAATTATCTTGCCGGGTACAAAGTCGGTAAGAGCAGATTTGGATTACCTAAAAGAACAAGGCTGGGATAAAGATATTCAACGCCACCTGCGCTTAGGCGGCAAAGTGATGGGTATCTGCGGTGGCTACCAAATGTTAGGTAACATCATCCACGATCCTGATGGCGTTGAAGGGGAACCCGGCAGCAGCGAAGGGTTAGGGTATCTGGATACTGAAACGACCCTTACACAGCAGAAAACCTTAACCAACGTACGCGGCACCATGACGCTGGATGGCAAAACAGCACAAGTAAAAGGGTATGAAATCCACGTAGGTAGGACTGATGTCAAAGAAACAGCCTTACCGGTTCAGTTAGAATCTGGCAGCCTAGATGGCGCTGTGAATCAAGATAACTCGATTTTTGGTACTTACTTGCATGGCGTATTCGACAACAGTGATGCGTTGTCGCTTATTTGCGAATGGGCAGGAGCCAACGATGTGACCGCGATTGACCACGAACAACTTAAAGAGCTGGGTATTAATCGAATCGCTGATGCCATCGAAGAGTACTTAAATCTTGATCTGCTTTGGCCAGAGTTAACAGCTTAAGCCGCCATTTAGAAGTTAGCTAAAGAACTTAAACGAACAATAGATAAGTGATAACAATGAAAAAGCGAGTCTTCCTTTTAACCATGGCTTTAACTTCGGCATTGAGTTCTAGTCATCTTTTTGCTGCGGAAAAGCTACGAGTTTACGCTGCATCGTCGATGACCAATGCGGTTAATCTGTTGGTTGAAGAGTTTGAGAAAGACCATTCTGTCGATGTGATTCCTGTGTACGCGAGTACATCGTCTTTGGTGCGACAAATCGAAAGAGGAGCACCAGCAGACATTTTTATCTCGGCAAATGAGAAATGGATGACGCATTTAGTCGATCGTAAATTGGTTTATAGTGACAATGTCACAAACCTATGTGAAAACGAACTGGTGCTGATTGCTCCTAAAGAGACATCGGTAACGTTAGACCTATCAAAAGGTGAACAATGGGCTAAACTGCTTACTAATGAAAGGCTTGCAGTGGGTAACACCATGTCGGTTCCTGCTGGTATCTATGCAAAAGAAGCGTTAGAAACGTTAGGTGTATGGGACGATGTGAAAACTCGATTGGCACCAAGTAACAATGTTCGTATGGCCTTAGCCTTAGTCGAGCGCAGTGAAGCTAAGCTTGGCATTGTCTACAAAACGGATGCGTTGCTTTCTAAAGAAGTAAACCTAGTGTCGACCTTCCCATCAGATCTGCACACACCAATACGTTACCCTGTAGCGAAGTTGAGTGATAAAGTTGTGGCAGAAGAGTTCTATACTTTCCTAAAGAGCGAAAAAGCGAAAGACACCTTGAACAGTTTTGGATTTGAAGTGCGTTAAATGATGTATTTATCGGAATACGAATACCAAGCCTTAATGCTGAGCTTAAAAGTCGCTGGGTTTGCAATCTTATGGCTTATCCCTATCGGTATTGGCTTAGCATGGCTACTTGCTAAGAAACAATTTGTAGGTAAGAGCATTGTTGAGAGTATTGTCCATTTACCTTTGGTACTTCCACCTGTGGTTATTGGCTATTTACTGCTAGTGATGATGGGCAGGCAAGGTATCATAGGTTCGTGGCTCAATGACGTGTTTGGTATTGTATTCAGCTTTAGCTGGAAGGGCGCGGCACTCGCTTGTGTGGTTGTGGCGTTGCCGCTGATGGTTCGCTCTATTAGATTGAGCCTAGAAACCGTAGACAGTAAGCTTGAAGAGGCGGCTGCTACATTAGGCGCTTCACCTCTTCGTGTGTTTTTCACGATCACTTTACCCTTGATGATCCCAGGGGTCATTACCGGCACCATGCTTTCATTCGCAAGAAGCCTAGGGGAGTTTGGCGCGACCATCAGCTTCGTTTCAAATATTCCCGGTGAAACTCAAACCATTCCTTTGGCTATGTATACCTTTATTGAAACCCCTGGCGCTGAAATGGAAGCCGCGCGTTTGTGTGTCATTTCTATTGTGATAGCGCTGGGTTCATTGATGCTATCTGAGTGGCTCAACAAAAAGTCAGCACAACGCTTGGGAGGCAATGCATGAGTGCTTTGATCCTCCAATATCAACAACAACTTGGTGAAACGTTCTTTGATATCGACTTGGAATTACCAAGTAGCGGCATTACGGCAATTTTTGGTCGTTCTGGCGCGGGTAAAACCTCACTTATCAATGCAATCAGTGGCCTTAAACAGCCCGATAAAGGTCTGATCAGCGTATCTGGAACCACACTGTTCGATAGTGAAAATGGCATTAATTTGCCGACTCACAAACGCAACGTCGGTTATGTGTTTCAAGAGTCGCGATTGTTTCCACATATGAAGGTGGCAGCGAACCTTAAATACGGTATGAAAAGCGTCGATCAAGCGCACTTTGAGCAAATAGTCTCGCTGTTGTCTTTGGGTTCATTGCTTGACCGATACCCAGCTCGTTTGTCTGGCGGTGAGAAGCAACGTGTGGCGATTGGCCGCGCTTTGTTATCAAAGCCGAGCATTTTGTTGATGGATGAGCCTTTAGCGTCTCTCGACTTGCCTCGTAAGCGCGAAGTGATGCCATTTCTGGAAAACTTATCCGAAACCGTCCAAATACCGATCATCTATGTCACCCATAGCCTCAATGAAATTTTACGCTTGGCAAATCACCTTGTGATTATTGACCAAGGCAAAGTGATTTCGTCGGGTGTGACGGAAGAGGTTTGGGCATCGAGAGCCATGCAACCTTGGCAATCTTTCTCAGAGCAAAGCTCGTTGTTTGAAGCGACATTAGCGGAACACAATGACGATTATGCGCTGTCTCGCCTGATGCTAGGAAAGTCGACGTCGTTATGGGTTCAGAAAGTATCGAGTGAGCTTGGTACGACAGTGAGGCTGCAAGTTAGGGCAAATGATGTCTCTATCACGCTAGAACGGCCGAAAGGGACTTCTATACGTAACATCCTTCCTGTCACCATTAAAAGCGTAGAGACGCACCAACAAGGCACAAATAAGCAGAGTGTCCAGGTCGAGCTAGAGTTAGAGTCTGGGTGCTACCTATGGGCAACCATTACATTGTGGGCGCTGGATGAGTTAAATCTAGAAATCGGGCAGCGTGTTTACGCTCAAATTAAAGGTGTGAGTGTCGCTCAAAGAGATATCGCGGTAACGCATTAAACCTGACAAGGTCAGTTTTTCGATATTGCCGCGATACTGCCTGTTATAGGTTCTGAAAATTCGGTCTTGATTCCATGAATGGATACATGCGTCATTTTTATACGGTATAACTGCCAGTTTTGCGCCACACTATATGAGTGTTAAAGCATATGATTTGTCGAATCATATGAACATTAGCAACAAGAACATACAGACGTAACGATCGACGAACAGAAAATAGCGGATATAAAAAAGCCGCGTGTTTAAAGAAACATGCGGCTTAATTCTAAGTAGTACTGTTAGCGCTTAGCCTAGTTTAGGCGACTAGCGACTTACTTAGTAAAAACTTCTTTGAAATCACGCTTCAAGATTGCATCACGACGAGCTTTCTTGATTTGTTTAACCATGTCTTTTACACAGTTGTGTAGAACTTGGTCTAGCAGTTGAGCACGGTACTCTTCTTTTTCTTCGTCAGACATGTCTTCTGGAAGTTTAAGAGTAGGGAACTCTTCCATCACGTTAACACCAGCGAAAGCTTGGCTAACTGAGATTAGAGCGTGGAACTGCTCGAAGTTGTCTAAAACATTTTGTGCGCTTGCTGGAAGACTATCCCAAGCTTCGCGTACTGCTTCTTCAGACACTTCGTGAATAGAAGTAACCATAAAGTGCATCTCTTTTGGTACGCCATCAAATTCGATAACTTGACGAAGTTCTGGTGAGATGGTGGTTAAATCGATTTCTTGTTGTTCGTTGTTTGTAGCGTCTGACATAGTATTTCTCTTTAAAAAGAAACAATGCTAAAAAGATCTGTAAAAAAGTCAATATAATATAGAGATTAGGGCATGATTTAAGCCCAAATTTGAGCTACTTTGAATATTCAACACTAGATAAAGGTGATGTGATGATAGAAAAGGGATCTTCAATGCGCATATTGCTGGTTGATGACGTTCAACTAGACAGGATGCAACTTGCTATCCGACTCAAGCAACTGGGTCATATTGTAGAAGCTGTCGGTAGCGGAAAAGAAGCCCTGAGTGTTTATTCTGATTTTGATCCTGAACTCGTGTTACTTGATATCAGCATGCCTGATATGGATGGTTTTGAAGTGGCGAATGAGGTTCGAAGCCGATTCCCAGAATGGGTTCCCATCATCTTTCTTAGTGGTCACGAAGAACCTGAGATGATCGCAAAAGCGATTGACGCTGGTGGCGATGATTACCTGATCAAGCCAGTAAACAAGGTTGTTTTGAATTCTAAGCTGATTGCGATGCAACGTATCGCGCACATGAGACGAGAGCTAAAACAAAGCACAGCCAAACTCGAAGAACTGAACATCCTTCTGCAGCAACAAGCCAACGAAGATGGCCTGACCAAATTGTATAACCGTCGATATATGGATACTAAGCTTGAAGAGAGCATAGCGTGGCACGGAAGACGTAATATATCCATGACAGTCATACTTCTAGATGTAGACTTCTTTAAGCCTTACAACGATAATTATGGTCATATTCAAGGGGATAAGTGCTTACAAGGGCTTGCTAATACCTTGAAACAGCTGTTTGTTCGTGCGGGAGAGTTTGTCGGTCGTTATGGCGGTGAAGAGTTTGTTCTGATTCTTAGCGACACAGACAGTGAAGGCGCTAAGGTACACGCGACTCGAGTTAAAGAGGCATTGCATGAGATGAACTACGCTCATGAACACTCAACGGTATCGGATAGAGTGACAGCGTCACAAGGTGTGTTGTCATTTGTGCCAGAAGGTGGCGAATCTATTGCGTCTATTTACGAAAAGGTCGATCAAGCGCTTTATCAAGCGAAGCAAAGTGGTAGAAATACCTTTGTACAACGTAACATTTTGGAGCTTGCGCGTTAGTTGGCGAGCTCTTTTAGATATTTGAATTTATACTTCTAATAGCGTTTGAGCTAGGAAGTGCTTTAAGTGATAAAAGAAATGCCACATTCGAAGTCATTTTCTATGACTAACACATCTTGGACGCTTGCGGTTCCTCTATTTTTTACCGCTTTGGCGACCACTGTTAATGCCAATACGCTATCTGATCTTTTTCGAAAGGATCTAGAGCAGAGCTTTGCCACCAGTGTATTGCTCAACGACACCGATGTTTTCACTTTTGGTATCAATAACTTTGACCCCAATAAAGTGTTTAGTTTGGACAATGAAGACATCGGTTCGAATGATTCGGTAAGTCGTCGCCAAAACATCACCTCCCTGAGTTTGCCTTACACATTTGAATTACCAAGTTACATCGAAGACAACCATCAAGAGGTGACGCTACGCTTGTCTGCATTGCGAATCGAGAACGATGTCGAGTACGCGGCAGCAAACAGAAACGATTTTCAAAAAGAGTCGGTAGTGTCTGGCTACGTCGAATTCGCGAATGTGTCCCAGCTAGACGAATATTGGAGCTTCAGCTCTGCAATCGGTAACCACATCTCTTACTACCGCAATGATTATGAATATCGCGCTTCGTTGCTAAAGCCTATTCAAGACCAACTGGATGGCGTATATCTCAATACTGATGCTTGGGCTTACATCATCGAGCCTAAAATCAAGCTGATGTACGAAGATAAGAATGACTGGGGAAAGTATAAATTGAGCACCAGTTGGCATTACTTTAATGGCATCGGCTGGGGCGAGGCGAATAATGGCAATGTCGGTCATCCTGAAGGGTGGTATATCGCCAATGAAGCAAAGGTTTTCTATGATCTCGTACGTTGGGATAAGAACATCACATCGATGTACTCGAGTATAAGACGAATTGATATTGGTGGTGACACGGTGGCCTCTATGGGCACCACATCTTACTACGAGGGCAGTGTTGGCTGGCTGCTTAACCCAAACCTGTTTAATGAGTGGGTCGATAACGTGGGAATAGGTTTTACGATTAACTACGGAAGTAGCTTAAAAGGTGGTAGCTTGGTTATATTCTTCAACCAAGATTAAGCTCTCTTTTTCCACTTGAGCTATACGGCCTCAAATCAATGAGGCTCGTTGAACTTGGAAGTGATAGTTATTGAAGCAGTTCGCTATTAATGGCTTAAGCTATTTAGATCTCTAGTACTTAATATCTTTAGCTTTTAACCATCGTTAACGGTCAATACATAATTTGTTTCGACCGGTTTCTTTCGCTTTATACAGCGCTTGGTCAGCAAGCTTCAATACCTCTTCAGGATGTCTGGTGGTTGTACTATCAGACAATCCGATACTCACCGTCACATTCACCACTTCCGATGGTTTACCGTTCTTGCCACGCTTTTTCATACCCACTTCATGATCGTCGGGGCGCTCATGGCTATTCCGAATCGTCATGTCGTAGTTTTGAACTTCGGAAATCAGAGCTTGAAGGTGCTCTTTAACTTGTTCCGAATGTTTGCCTTTGAAGATAATCGTGAACTCTTCTCCACCATAGCGATAAGCTTTAGCGCCGCCTGTGGTTTCCCTCAGAATACGCGCCACCAGTTTTAACACATCGTCGCCAATGTCATGGCCGTAGGTGTCGTTGAATTGCTTAAAGTGATCGATATCGACCATCGCCATCGAATACTTACTCCCCAAGTGCTTCATATCGACTTCTAAGGCGTGTCGACCGGGAATGTTAGTCAGTTGGTCGTTAAAGGCCATATCATGACTAGCAGACATCACATAGACGATGATCAGTGTGCCTGACAGCGAGAACATGGTGCTCGAGATGTACTGAATATCGAAGAAGATGAACGTACAAGAAGAAAGCAGGATAGCGCTATAAACCACAACATCGATAGAGCGGTTATACACCAACACGAGAATGGCAGTAAGGCCAAGTAAGCAAAGGCTATACAACACCAAAACAAAAGGCAGTTTGGAGAAGTCTCTGACAATAAATAGAAGACCATCACTCCATGATTCAAAACCGCCGGCATGGAAGTGAGAGACGATCAATTGTGCCCACACCATAAACAGAACAAGAACGATGGCGTAGAGCAGCATCGACTTTGAGTTTACGCCGTTATCAGGAAAGGCATAAACAAGTAAGCAAGTGACAGGTACTAATGCCGCAAGTAACGAGAGCTCTAATAGCGTTGTGCCAGTATTGAGAGGCGTTTGTAAGCGAACTTGGATGATCAGATAAGCGACAAGCATGGTCACCGATACCATCGCCATTCGACCTTGTCTGAACGTATGGCATAGCAGAACCGCAACGCTCAATAAAATGTAAGGGAGGTTGCTAGCAAACCCTAAATTTGAGTCCGTCACGAGAATGACGTTGTCCATACCAACGAGCAAAATTGTTAACAGGACTAAAGGGAAGCACAATCGAAACATGCTCGACGTTACAAAAGATGATGCCATTTATGTGGTGAGCCTAACTATATTGATGATCTTATTATTTAATACTATGCGTAGGATACGGTTAAACAAGCGATTGCCAAGCTTTTTGCCTAAATTAGAGCAAAAACATAGTCATAGGTCGCTATTGGTGCAATCATTTTTATATGTATTTTGAGTTGCTATTAACCTTAGAACGAACTACACAGTATATATGAGAAATTAATTAGTCGTTATAGATACTTAACAAAATCTGCTCTGCTGCTCTTACGTTGGCGCTGTCACTTAAAGGGCTTGATGATCAGTTATCATTGAGTGACCTTTTCATTAAGCGACGAAGAACTGTAATGAAGTCAGAGTAAGATTAAATAATGCCTAAGTTTCAACTATGGACAGTAAAACCTATAACTGAGTTATAGAAAGCTATTAGGAATTGCATGGTTTCAAGTGACTTTAGAAACGACTGCGACTAGAAAAACCGCTACAAATGGAGGTGTGGTATGCAAATTAGTGTTGATGTACATAACTATATGGAAACTCTGGTCGGTCATGTATTGGCTACCGAGGAATATGTGTCTAGTTATACCAACGAACAGTTGGCCGATCTCGCGTGCTTGGCTTTGGGCCAGCTAAAACCTATCTATATTCGTTTTGATATCGATTTTCTGTCAGCATTGCCAGAAGACAAATTGGTGCTCTATAAACGCAATAGTGAGATCGCGGTCAAAAATGCAGAAAGTATGATTATTGACGATCGAAGACGTGAACGTGACGACAATGTGCCTGTTATATTTAGTCAACACAATTTTGACGATGACGTAGAATTGCAATGGTATGAAAAGCCGTTGTTGAACCGTAAACAGTCATGATAGTTTAGGGTGAATACGGTCATTTAAGGAGTAAAAAAACGTGGGATTCTTTTCTAGATTATTTGGTGGCAAAGAAAAAACCGAACAAAAAGTAGAGATTGAGCCAGTCGAATATAAGGGTTTCAATATCTATCAAGATGCCATTGCAGAATCTGGTCAATACCGTGTTGCTGGGCGAATCGAGAAAGAATTCGATGGTGAAATCAAAACTCACCGTTTTATTCGTTCAGATGTTGTTTCAAACAAACAAGATGCCGATGAATTGATGCTCAAAAAATCGCAGATGTTCATCGACCAAATGGGCGACAATATATTTAGCTAGCCAATTAGGGTTAGAATTGATGTTGGTCATAATTTAGAGAGCTTTCAGTGTATATGCTGAAAGCTCTTTTTAGTTTTAGGGACAAAGAACAGCTAGTAGGTTGTTATTAAAAGGATTATTTGCAAGTGGTTTGACCTCTTCGTTCGAGACGGTCGTCATTTATCCAAATGAAGCGCTCAAACTCCATCCAAATCGTTATAAGTAATAACTTTTCCTGTTCTTTGAACAAAACGCTTGAAGTATTAGTTGTCGTTAGATACAAACGAATAAGTCATTCGTGCCAATAGTCAAGGAATAGCTATGCAAATTGGTGTACCAAGAGAAACGCTCGCTGGTGAAACGCGAGTCGCTGCTTCGCCGAAATCGGTAGAACAGCTTCTAAAATTAGGATTTGAAGTTTGTGTTGAATCACAAGCAGGTGCGTTAGCAAGTTTTGAAGATGCAGCTTATGAACAAGCTGGAGCAAAAGTTGTCACCGCAGATGAAGCTTGGAAATCCGATATTATCTTTAAAGTTAACGCTCCGATCGTTGACGAGTCTAAAAATGAAATCGATCTTCTTAAAGATGGCGCAACATTGGTCAGCTTTATTTGGCCTGCCCAAAATCCAGAATTAATGGAACAATTGTCCAGTCGTAATATCAACGTGATGGCGATGGATTCTGTACCACGAATTTCAAGAGCTCAGGCGTTAGATGCATTGAGTTCTATGGCAAACATCGCGGGTTATCGTGCTGTTGTTGAAGCGGCGCATGAGTTTGGTCGATTCTTCACGGGTCAGATTACGGCTGCGGGTAAAGTTCCGCCAGCAAAAGTACTGGTTGCAGGTGCTGGTGTTGCTGGCCTAGCGGCAATCGGCGCTGCGGGTAGCTTAGGTGCAATCGTTCGTTCATTCGATGTTCGTCCTGAAGTTAAAGAACAAGTTGAGTCGATGGGTGCTGAATTCTTGGAAGTGGATTTCAAGGAAGATACCAGTGCTGGTGACGGCTACGCAAAAGAGATGTCTGAAGCATTCAATAAGAAAGCGGAAGAGCTTTATGCAGCTCAAGCAAAAGACGTTGATATCATCATTACAACGGCGCTGATTCCAGGTCGCCCGGCTCCGAAGCTGATTACCAAAGAGATGGTAGACAGCATGAGTGCAGGTAGTGTGATTGTAGACCTTGCGGCGGCCAATGGCGGTAACTGTGAATACACGGTTGCGGATCAAGTCATTACAACGGCTAATGGTGTGAAGGTGGTTGGTTACACTGATATGGTTGGTCGACTGCCGACTCAATCATCTCAACTGTATGCAACGAACCTAGTTAACCTTCTGAAACTGCTTTGCAAAGAGAAAGATGGCAACATCAAAATCGACTTTGAAGATGTTGTTCTGCGTGGTGTTACTGTGGTTAAAGAGGGCGAGGTCACTTGGCCAGCTCCACCAATTCAAGTTTCAGCTCAACCACAACAAGTTAAGCCAAAAGCGGCCAAACCAGAGCCTAAAGTTGAAGAACCTGTTTCTCCAATTAAGAAAGTGGCGGGTATGGCGGTAGCTGTTGGTACATTCGCTTGGGTAGCTTCGGTTGCTCCAGCTGCGTTCTTATCTCACTTTACCGTTTTTGTTCTCGCTTGTGTGGTGGGTTATTACGTAGTTTGGAATGTAAGCCATTCTCTGCATACGCCTTTGATGTCCGTGACTAACGCGATTTCAGGCATCATTGTAGTAGGTGCACTGTTACAGATCGGACAAGGAAGTGGCGTCGTCACGTTCTTATCATTTATTGCCGTATTAATTGCAAGTATCAATATCTTTGGTGGCTTTACCGTGACCAAACGTATGCTTGAAATGTTCCGTAAAGACTAAGGAGTAACAGATGTCTGAAGGATTAGTACAAGCAGCTTATATTGTTGCTGCTGTATTTTTTATTATGAGCTTGGCTGGGTTATCGAAACAGGAATCTGCGCGTGCAGGTAACTATTACGGTATCACGGGTATGGCAATTGCGTTGATCGCGACGATCTTTGGTCCTCACTCTGCAGGTATTGTATGGATCATCATTGCTATGGTGATCGGTGGTGGTATTGGTATCCACTACGCAAGAAAAGTAGAAATGACTGAAATGCCAGAGCTGGTTGCAATTCTGCACAGCTTCGTAGGTATGGCGGCAGTACTTGTAGGTTATAACAGCTACATCGATCCACCTGCTACTGTTTCTATCAACCCTGCAGATATTCATGCAGAGCACGTGATCCACCTAGTGGAAGTGTTCGTTGGCGTGTTTATCGGTGCGGTGACGTTCACGGGTTCTATTGTTGCGTTTGGTAAGCTTCGCGGCGTGATCTCTTCGTCTGCATTGAACATCCCTCATAAGCACAAGTGGAATCTAGCGGCTATCGTAGTTTCTACACTGCTGATGATCATGTTCGTTAAAGCAGACGGCAGCATGTTCGCACTAATGGTGATGACACTTATCGCATTCGCATTCGGTTACCACCTAGTGGCATCGATTGGCGGTGCAGATATGCCAGTAGTTGTCTCTATGCTGAACTCGTACTCTGGTTGGGCAGCAGCAGCGGCAGGTTTCATGCTTGCAAACGATCTGCTTATCGTAACTGGTGCATTGGTTGGTTCGTCGGGTGCGATTCTGTCTTACATTATGTGTAAGGCGATGAACCGCTCTTTCATCAGCGTTATTGCTGGTGGATTCGGCCAAGAAGTGGTTGTGTCTGATGGCGATGAAGAGCAAGGTGAACACCGCGAAACATCAGCTGAAGATGTGGCTGATATGCTGAAAAACTCTAAGTCAGTAATCATCACTCCTGGATACGGCATGGCAGTAGCTCAAGCACAATACCCAGTGCATGAAATCACTGAGAAGCTACGAGCGCAGGGCATTAATGTTCGATTTGGTATCCACCCAGTTGCTGGTAGGTTACCGGGTCACATGAACGTACTGCTTGCTGAAGCGAAAGTGCCTTACGATATCGTTCTAGAAATGGACGAAATCAACGATGACTTCGATGAGACAGATACTGTATTGGTAATTGGTGCGAATGACACCGTAAACCCTGCAGCACTTGAAGATCCAAACAGCCCAATTGCTGGTATGCCAGTACTTGAAGTTTGGAACGCTCAGAATGTTATCGTATTCAAGCGTTCGATGAACACAGGTTACGCCGGTGTGCAAAACCCACTGTTCTTCAAAGAGAACACGCAGATGCTGTTTGGCGACGCTAAAAAGAGTTGTCTAAGTATCTTAGAACATCTATAGAGATCACCTCTAAACAATATGTAACAACTCGATAAGGAGCTCATTTGAGCTCCTTTTTTTATCTTACGAAAGCGACTCTATGTGTGATCTCAGTTGATACGAAGTTGACGAAGCCTGATGCAAAACTTGTCGCAATTGAGGTTTGGCTTGCCAATCAGCCTACTAGTACGTATGTACAATGTGGCCGTAATATATTGGCCTTTATCTCTGTAGCTCGCCATTCTCAAAGTTTTTCATGCGGTTAAAAATTTATCTTTGATAGCGAATGGTATATATTTGGTTGATCTATATGAATTTGCGTTGGTTTGTGATCATCAAAAGAACATTTACTCTTCTTATCGCTACGTTGTCTGTGTCTGCAAACGCATTTGCTGACTCTTTACCTGAGCGTATCGATAATTTCACCAAACTCTTTGATCATGAAACGGCAATCGAATCTTACGATATTCGAGTGCTACAGGCTGATTATCCAACACGTTTGATCATGCCGTCTTCTATGCTGCCACAAACAGCAGAGTACCCGTTAAAAGACATTCAGCGCTTGTACCAGTTATCAAAAACCTGTAGTGGTAAACTGCCGTTAAGCCCTTTGATTACTGAGCCTTTAGTTTTTACTCGTGCAATGTGTAAAGGCACCAAGCTTTCTGACCGTTGGTTTAGCCGTAGTGGTTTGATTCACCCTGGCGGCGGTTCTTATGCGGCACGATACGTTGAGAAGTACCCAGAAAAATTCGACTCTCTGAAGCGCTTTATGCATATTCAAGAGCGACCAAACACCGAACACGATGAACTACTGTCTCGCTTGCAACAAATGGATAGCGAAGCAACCACCGCGCTGTTAGCGGGTGCCAGTATGTTTGTTGAGCTTGATGAGATGTGGGTAAAACGCGGCGACAGATATTACCTGTATAAAAAATCAGTCTGGAACGAAAATGCCACGCTTGCTGGGTTATCGTTTAGCTTGTCTTCAGAAGGTAAAAGCTGTTTTGTCCAGCGTGGTAATGTGTGTTGGGAAATAGAAGATCATTCAGAGCTTCTGCAAGTCGCCATGTTTATCTTGGTTATTGCCAACATCATGCTTGTCTTAGGTTGGGCGATTTACCGCTGGAACAGCAAGAAACAAGAGATGAAGAGTCGCATGCTGGTTCTTCAAATCCTAACGCACGAATTAAGAACGCCGATTGCGAGTTTGTCATTGACGGTGGAAGGGTTCAGGCGTGAGTTCGAACACTTACCAGAATCGGTATATGATGAGTTCCGTAGGCTGTGTGAAGATACACGCCGTTTAAGACAGTTGGCGGAAGCAAGTAAAGATTACCTGCAATCAGATAATCAACCGCTCGCAACAGAGTGGGTGCCAAGTGTTGAAGAGTGGCTCCAATACAAAGTTGAAGAAGACTTTGCGCCGGGGATTGAACTCCGTGTAAACAAAGATATAGCTGCAAAAGTGAACGTATATTGGTTGGGAACGTGCATCGATAACCTAATCAGAAATGCCGTGAAATACGGTGTGGCTCCAGTAATTCTAGAACTGAATACTTCTGACAAGAAGCTGACATTCAAAGTTATAGATAATGGAGACTTGTCTCGCAAAGATTGGGGGCAACTAAGAAAGCCATTCGTAAGTAAGAGTGGACTCGGTTTAGGTCTGACGATAGTGGAATCTATGGTTGGAAAAATGGGCGGTCACATGACGCTTATCGGCCCCCCAACAACATTTATTTTGGAGATACCTTGTGAAACAGACATTGCTTCTCGTTGAAGATGATAAAAATTTAGCTGACGGTTTATTAGTTAGCCTTGAGCAAGCTGGATATGAATGTTTGCATGCAGAACTGATCTCTGAAGTTGAAGGCTACTGGGAACAAGCGGATCTAGTGATTCTAGACCGTCAACTTCCTGATGGCGACTCAGTAGATTCACTTCCAGGTTGGAAGAAAAAGAAAGATATCCCAGTTATTTTGCTGACGGCTCTCGTGACAGTAAAAGACAAAGTAGCGGGCCTAGATTCAGGTGCAAACGACTACTTAACAAAGCCATTCGCAGAGGCTGAGCTATTTGCTCGAATTCGTGCTCAACTTCGCCTGCCAGATTCTGAAGAACAAGATGCATCAAAAGTTATCGCTCAGAATCTTGTTATCGATAAAGCGACACGTGAAGTGTTTTTCAATGAACAGGAAGTAACGTTAACGCGCACTGAATTTGACCTTCTACTGTTCTTGGCAAGTAACCTTGGACGTGTGTTTACACGTGATGAACTGCTTGACCATGTATGGGGTTACAACCATTTCCCAACAACACGTACGGTAGACACGCACGTTCTGCAACTAAGACAGAAACTGCCGGGTCTAGAAATTGAAACGCTGCGTGGCGTTGGTTACAAGATGAAAGCGTAATGAGAATAGCCTTACTTCCACTATTAATGTTTTCTTGCGTAGCGAATACCGCGCAAGCAACGGATTGGTTTAAGAGCAGCGATGCTCTGACTCAAGTTCATAAACATCTGCTAGATAATGATTTACCTCAGATGTTTGACTCATTAGTGGAAGTTTGGCAAATCAACTCGTCTCAATCACGAGAAGATCACCTCAATGAACTGTTCGATCAAGCATTGAACAAAGATTGTGGTAAAACTCTCACCAGAAAAACACTCCCAGATTGGATTAGTTCAGTCGTCGTTAAAAGACACATCATTCAAAGCCCTGGCCGAGATACCTTTCGTGTATCGATTAATGTTGAATCCGAAAACAACATTCAAGACATTACCTTCGAGAAGTGGGTCGATAAGATCGTTTCTTCGGACAGTGAGTTAACCAAAGACAGTGAAGTGGTTAACAACGCATCGGTGAGTCTATACCGCAAGCGTTACAATTTAGCCTCTCAACTTGAATCCGGTTTATACCGTTTAAGCGTTAAAGGTGATGGCGGAAAGTCTTGGAGCACTTGGGTTGTTTTGGGTGAAGTTGCCATGCGTCAACAAGTTCGCTGGGCATCAAAAGACACGTGGCGAATCGATAAAAAAGAACTACTCAATCCTTATTGTCCACTCCCTAAGCTCGAAATCGGTTTGTACGATTACGTTGATGAACACTATGAACAGGTCTGGGGCAAGAGCTACGAATCTGATTATCCAATGAACCTTACTGGTGAAGAACTTCCTAATGATCGCTATGTTTTAGCGGTTTCAATGGTGCATTCACGCTGGCAAGGCGACATAGCGATAGAACAAGCACAAACTATCAGTAAAACTTATGATATTTCTAGCGAAGAAGAGTTAAAGTAATTTAAAATTGTGCCGTTAACTATATAAGGGATCTAACAAAGATAAACGGCATGAAAAAAACTACAAAACTACTCGCAGCGTCAATTGCATTCGCCAGTCTTCCTCTTTCAGCAGCAAACTACGCCATTGAAGCGCGTGGTGATGCGATGGGTGGTGTTGGTGTTGTTTCAGCAAACTTCCTAACTGCTCCATTCTATAACCCAGCACTTGTTGCCATTTATCGTCGTAATGATGACATGGGAATGATCACGCCAAGTTTCGGCGGTAATTATAATGACCCTAATAACTTAGTTGATGATATCGATAATTTAGTTGACAGCATTGAGTCAGGTACTGTGACTGGTTCTGATCTAGATGCTCTTAATGGTGATAGCCTGAATGTTGATTTAGGTGGTGTTGTAGCATTCGCTCTACCAAATCAGTATATTGCAGCAAACGTATTTGCAAAAGCATACACTGAATCATTTGTAACCCCTGATACATCTAGTGACGCTGCTAATAGTGACTTGGTTAATGCTGAGTTAACTGCTGTTAAAGCTGTTTCTATTGGCATTATGGAAGCTGGTATATCATTAGCAAAATATCAAACGTTCATGGGACAACATTTGTCGTTTGGTATTTCTCCAAAACTCCAAAGAATCTATACGTATAACTACATTGCCTCGGCACAAAACTACGATCTAAGTGATGTTCGAGAAAACGACACCGCGGAAACTACATTTAATATTGATGCAGGTGCGCTTTGGTTTTACGGCCCATTTAGAGTGGGTTTTTCTGCAACGAATATTATAGACCGTGAGATTGAAACTAAATCCGTTAGCCAACAGCTAACAAGCAGCACAGGGGCTACAAGAACAGTAACATCGAGTCATTCTTATAACCTGGGGCCTGTCTACACTGTTGGTGCGGGGATCGTTTCTGATTACTTTACGTTGAGTGTTGATTATGATTTGAATGAAGCAGAGAAGTTTACTTCGTTCGAAGACAACGAACAGATGATTCGTGTTGGTACTGAAGTCGACCTGTTACGTCAGCTTAAGCTAAGGGGAGGGTATTACAAGAACCTGGCTTACTCTGATTCAGAAGGAACAGTGACAGCTGGTGTTGGTATCTCGCCATTGAACTTGTTTCAGCTAGATCTAAGTGCTAACTACACGAATGAAAATGCAATGGGTGCATCCATCAATTTCCTTGCTAGTTACTAACAGTCCTTATATAGTTCTGCTCCTAAATAAAGGAGCAGAGCATGCTAAACGACTTACCAACCCTTTCTCACGAAGAACAACAGAAAGCTGTTGAACGAATTCAAGAAATGATGACTCAGGGCATCAGCACAGCACAAGCGATTAAAATCGTTGCTGAGCAAATTCGTGAAGAAATGAGTAATAAAGAAGAGTAGGGCATCAGCCCTTCTTTTTTAACCCTTAGTGCACTATAACTAAATATATTACCCTCTAGTATATTATCTCGTACATACCAACTCTTTAGCTACCCTGAATTCCCGACCTATCCAAAACCATTAAATTCCTTTTATTCAGTAAGTTATGTCGGATTGTTCCACTTTTCAGGCATTTATTGGCTTTGGGTTGTAATTAAATTACAGTAAGTTCTGAAAGTGGAACAATCGCCACTTTAGGTGTCAGTATCTGTGTCACCGCATCTAAGTGGCTAAATATATGGTGTTTTTACGGCTAGTGACGTTGTGACTTGTATTTTGAACGGATGAGAATCCATGAATGTTCAGAAGCAGACAAATGATGATTTCATCGAAGAACAGAGTGAGACAATCCACAGCGGTAATGTTCAAAACCGATATCGCGAATGGCTTACCACCGCTTAGAGCAAGCTTCGTTGCCACATATGTGCTTTACAGAATAAGTATTTAAAAAGCTTACGAGGCGTAAGGTGTTGTGTAGAAGTCGATTAAGGAATGCGGCGCGTATCAATTTGAGAATGCTAAATTGATGTGTTTTCTATTAAGCGATAGAACTTGTTAGAAATAGGGTCGCTTTGAGCGCTGTAGTTGTCGTCGTGGTTACGTATGTAGAATCGAAACCTTGGCTCCTCTTGACCTTCATATTCTATATTGATGGTGACCGAATCGAACGTTGAGAGATCGAGCCCTTTATTTTGGGTCGATATAACGAACTCAATTTCACAGAAGGGTAAGCTATAGGTTTGTTCAAAGTCACACTGTAACTCAATTTCATCTTCTGACTTATGTAATGAGCCTACGGTGCCACCATCGTGGTCTCTGTCCGTATTTACGCGCGTAGGCTATCTGTCAGGTGTGATGATGTAGTTCTTATCCATGAGCGTATTAAAAGAGGTCAACGACACTAGCGTGATTGCTAGGCAAAAATACGCGCCCAGCGACAGATATATGCCTAAATAGCGTTGTTTTTGTTCGGTATTTATACGAAAGGTAACGTTTTTAAGGGGATAATAATTTAACTGTGTAAATATACAGTTGTTATTTGGGTTCTTTATTTTGTGTTCCATAGGACCAAGCTTTACCTGTACAGCTAGCTACAGTGTCACTTTACTTATTGATTACATGTGTCGATAAACATTATAAGCTTTCTAATCTCAGGCGGTAACACCATTGCGACTTCAAAGCAGGCATATCAGTTAGAGAAAACAAGTAAAGAAAAACTAAGCGCAATGGGTTTAAAGTAACTCTTAGGTTTATTACCAAAGCTACCTAAGTCCAATTGAACGTAATTTCAGGGCAAACCGTGATTATGGGTCTCCCAAGTATCGGTGTTGTGTACCAGCAATAAGTGTAATGAATCTATGCAAACTGAACACAAAGTACTAACTCTAGAGAGAATCGTTAAGAAGGTTTGAAAAATCTGTGTGCGGGTCTACATAAGACACACGAACTTTATTAGTTGATGGATTTAAACGAGAGCTAAGCATGTGCAGTTGATAAGAAACATTGGTCGCGTGTGTGAAATCTGGAATAAAAACAACAGCAATGCTTACAAGAATTGCACACAGCGCAGCGAACCGTTAGTGCAAACAGAGAAGTGGCATATAAGTTAAACCAGACGGACAAAGTTTCGCGTCAATTAGATTTTCTGAATGAAGATTGAATTTTGTAGACGCTGGCCGTACATATAATTATTAGATTTCAAATGCGATAAGAAAACTCTGAACGGCGCAACAAGCGTGAGAGTCGGTTGGAACAAGGATTTTAAGGACAAAAGATGAGAATACTACCTTTAGAATTAACTACACGTATTATTAACTGCGTATTATGGTTATG
>NZ_JBFRJM010000015.1:0-11946 GCF_041468865.1 Vibrio sp. 10N.286.52.C3
TCCTTGGCGAGATCTACCCTCTGAGTTCGGAGAGTGGAGTACCGTTTACAGACGATTTAATCTTTGGTCAAAGAAAGGGATTTTAGATAATCTTTTCAAAAGTTTATCTAACATGGCTGATTTTGAATGGGTATTTCTTGATGGCTCTATAGTTAGAGCACATCAGCATAGTACAGGTGCAGCTACTGAAAGTTCAGAGCAAATAGGAAAAAGTCGCGGGGGCAACTCAACAAAAATTCACTTAGCCGTAGATAGTGGTGGCCTGCCGATTTGCTTTGATTTATCAGAGGGACAACGCCACGATATAGTGCATGCCGAAAGCTTAGTTGAGCAACTCGATGAAGTTAATACCATCGTTTGTGATAAAGGATATGACAGCGAACCTTTCCGTACTTTTGTTAAGGAACGTGGCGGAGAAACGGTAATTGCTAAACGCAATTACGGACAAGATATAGACAAAGACAGTATGGATTGGTGTTTATACAAGTATCGTCACTTGGTCGAAAATGCCTTTGGGAGAATTAAGCATTATCGAGCTATTTCAAGTAGATATGACAAGCTAGAAAGGAATTATGCCAGCATGTTATCGCTGGCATTCATGTTAATGTGGCTACCGATGTATTGTTGAACGCGAAATGTACAGCAAAGATCAACACGCCCTAGTCACTATTCACCGCAAACGGGTGATACGTTAATCTCTCTTTCGGCTTCTCATTTGAATCAGTTTGAGAACTCCGAACTGAGTCTCTCCTACGAGTCTCTGCCTCTTTTGACTTGTCGCGTAGAACAAGCTTGCCATCTACTTCTATCCAGACATTTTTGTTGTAAGTTGGCACAGTTCTAGGCGTTGGTTCTTCGTTAAATTCTAACGGGCTAGGGACATAGCTGGCTTTTCGTCGGATGCTCTTACCGTTATCAATATCATCCATACGCTCTAACATCCGTTTAACAACAGTACTTTGAGGTTTTCCTATTGGTTTGGATTTGCTTTTTACGCTAGGTTGAGGTGAAACTTTTACTGCAACAGAAGCATTGCTACGCTCACTTGTTTTAAGTTTCAGTAACTCTCGATCTTTTTGCCTGATAACGTGACCAAGTAAATCAATACTCTTTTCACTATTTTCGAGATTTTCTTTAAGTGGGATAACCTCTCCATTTTGTTTCTGATATAAGAGCCGTAAACGCTGAACCTCTTTTTCTGCTGCCTCTAACTTCTTCGAGACCTTTTTATGTGATTTGAAGGCATAAATAGCAGGTGCGATTAATGACCCTAAAACGATCGCTGCGATCAATTCTATTTCCATAGAGCTCATCGAGCTTCAATCTCGCTAAACCATTCGTTTGTACTCCAATCACTTGTGTTTTGGCTCGTTCGGATTGATACCGTCTGACCAATAAGCGTTTGTGCTTTCTCAAAGACTTCAATAGCAGTCTCTTTATACTTGTTAATACTCATCTTACGAACATCACCAGTACTATTTTCGATAAGCACTATAGAGCCAGACTTTCTAGCGGAAGTTAATGTACCAAAATCATTCCAAACAAAATTATTCATATCCAAACCTCATAATCCGTTGTACAGCTGCATCCTAGCTCTCTATTTGTGAGCTGTTTTCGAGCACTTAGTACTTATTTAAGGAAGATAGTCCGGGATTAGAAAAAATAGATCAATGAACAGAAACAAAGTTTTACATTAAGTTCTCAATCAGCAAACAATGGTCGGGTAGACGACACTTGTTACCAAGTGCCGTCCCCCTAAGAACCCAGCGTGCAACTTTCACTGCACTAGGCTCAAGCCTTCACGAAGGCATCGTTTGATACCCAGCAACTTATAAAGCAGCGAGAGTAGGCTCCTTCCAAGAGTTGCGAGCTTGCCTTTTTGACTTTCTCTTAGCCAAGTATTCTTGGTGTTGAGGGTCATATGGTGTCGCTGCACTTCGGATTTTTACATGTCTCTCGATCGGTACTTTGGCTATTTGGAAGAGATTGAACTGGCAATCCATATCCATGATCTTCTGCCAACCATGAAAATGCCATTGGCCTTTTCGGTTGACGAAGTATTTAAGGGCCACCCAAGTTTTGGATTTTGTCGGATGACGCCTCACTGCCCAGTACCATAATGCAAGAAATAGCTTATGACCTACATATCCGAATACCTGTTTAGCCACGCAATGGCGATAATAATTAGCCCAACCCCTTAATTTCGGATTTATCAGTTTGATAAGATCGTTTACAGAGGTTGTTGCATGCTTTTTGATGAGTTCGCGCAGATTACTCAAGAACAGCAATGTATTAGATTTACTCGGTTTAATGAGCAATTTCCCTTTGTACTTTCTGTGATTGAACCCTAGAAAGTTAAAGCCGTTATCGATGTGTGTAATGTGCGTTTTCTCTTCGGATAATGTTAAGCCTCTTTCCGCTAAAAATTCAGCGATCAACGGTTTGATATCGTTCTCCAACACTTCCTTTGAAGCGCAGGTGACGACGAAATCGTCGGCGTATCCAATGAAATTGGCTCTACTACCCTTTTTGAGGGCCGTAGACTTAATATGCTGCTCAAGTCCAGCAAGAGTCATTAGCATCAAGGTTGGTGATATTATCCCACCTTGCGGTGTTCCCTCATCGGTGCGATAAAACAGACCTTTGTCCATAAAGCCAGATTTTAGCCATTGTTCCAACATTCTCTTATCAATAACGATGTTATCAAGAAGCCATTGATGGCCGATCTTGTCGAAACAAGCTTTAATATCCCCTTCAAGTACCCATTTAGCTGATTTCTTTAATGCCAAACATTTGAAACACTGCCCAACTGCATCGGCAGTACTGCGATTTGGCCTAAATCCATAACTATTAGGGTCAGCAAGCATTTCCGATATAGGCTCTAATGCAAGAAGATGGAGGGCTTGTTGCGCTCTGTCAATCATGCATGGAATGCCTAATGGTCTGAGCTTGCCGTTCTTTTTAGGGATGTAGATACGCTTGAGCGGTTGGGCTTTGTACGCCTTTCGACTCAATTGATTAACTGCTTTTATGCGGCGTGCATCTGTGTTCCAGATGACACCATCTATTCCAGACGTTTTACTACCTTTATTTTGAGATACTCGCCTTACTGCAAGAAGCTTGGCTGAGCGAGAATGAGTAGTATCCACTGCAAGGCTTTCGCTTTACCGTGTTTACCTTCTCTAGTTGCCTTTGCGATACGCATCTGAAGCTTTAATACATGCGACTCAATAGGTTTCCAGTCGATAGACTGCCATTGAGCACTGTCAGGAGAGGCACTAATCTCTTTAGAAATCATCATTTGCGTTTCTCCTTAAATAAAGTTCTTCAAACTCTCTCGCAACGAAAGACCAGTCGGAAGTGGGCTCACTTTCGTGACCAGACACGAGTCTGTATCTGCATCGTTACAATGCAGCCTTCGCTTTCTCCGACCTCCTTTACCCGCATCACTATCGGCCACAAGGGCTTTCCCATAGGGAGCGATACAGGCTTACCCAACTCCTTTCCGACTCTCGTTGCCGTTTTGGCCACAGCGTATTAACCACTTCCGCTGCTTCATCATATGACGCACCTTTAATGGATTCACATACGTTCATCATATTGACTCCCTAGCACTTACCCGAATTGTGGTTTTCAGGAGGAACATCCTCTCACGATTTTGTTCCCACTCAGCCTAACGGCCAAGTTTCGTTACATTGTCAGATCCGCTACTTTATTCAGGATCTTAGGGTCATCTGGTGATACAGATGGTTCACTCTTGTCGTGGTGAACAACGCTTCATACGACTTCAGGTCGCACGGGCAAAACTAAACTAGCGACTTGCTTTGCTCAATAAACTAGCAGTAACTGTACTATTAGGAGAGGGCTTATTAACCTAAGATAAAGTCCTTGTTCCAAACAATAGATCATCTGGAAGGGGAAATTGAAGTGGGATAGTTGAGAGATCGCTATGATCTAGATACGTATCTAACTGGCTCTTATTCTGGTATGTACTCTATAAGCTCTTCGATCTTGCATTCGAAGAATTTACACAATTCATTCAAAGTGGTCGTTGTGGTTGTATAACCTTTGTTATTAGCAAGCTTTGACATTGCGGAGCTTTGAACTCCAACGGCTTCGGCAACTTCAGATAAAGTAATCTTACGTTTTTCGCGTAACGATTTAATCTCTAGTAATTCTTTAATCTTATATCTAATCATTTCTATATAATTATTTGGTATATAAATCGTCTTGATAGGACGAATTAATGGCTCTATAGTTTGTCTTGTCAGGACGAAGGTTATTCTTGGCTAGCAAATAAGGAGGTCATTATGGACCAAACATTATTGACTGCAAAAGAGCTCGCAAGTCGTATCAAATTTAGCGCCAACTATATTAACGCGACATTGCGAGACTCTCTTTTCATCGAAGGTAAGCATTACATCCGACCTTTCAATGGTCGCAAAATTCTCTACATTTGGGAAGCTATTGAGCGGGATTTGTATCAATCTGCATCTCGAAATCAAAATATAATTCCAATGGCAGGAGGGCGTATCTGTTATGGGTAAAGTACGAGAACGAAATGGAAAACTATTTTTGGATTTTAGGTACAACGATATCCGATGCAGAGAACAGACAGCCTTACCTAATACCATTCAAAATACCAGGAAGTTGCAAAAGCTGCTCAATCAGATAGATGCCGACATAAGACTGGGGTCTTTCGTCTATAGAGATTACTTTCCAAGCTCAAGCAGAGCTGTTCGATTTCTTGAGGAGGACTGTAAGGCCGAAAAGGTAAAGCAGGAAATGTTGGGAAGTTATAAAAGTGCAATACACGAAGCACAAGGTACTTCTCTTATTTCATTAGAAGACTTTGCCGTTGAGTGGTATGAAGAAAACGAGAGTCGATGGAAAGAAAGCTATAAGGAGAGTATTCGTTTATACCTTTACAGATACCTTGTTCCACACTTTGGAAGTACTTCTATTGATCAGATCTCTAGGCCAGATATTTTGAAGTTCAGAGCCGAATTAGCTAAACCAAAATCGGGTAAGAAACTATCAGCAGAGTTTATTAATCACGTGATGACGCCATTAAGGATGATGCTGTCAGAAGCTGCAGATCGTTATGAATTTAGAACTCCTTTTGAAAATATTAAAGCGTTGAGAATTGATAAAAGAGACGTTCAGCCGTTTAGTCTTGAGGAAGTAATGCATTTTCTCGACAAAATTAGGGATGACTACAAGACGTATTTCACCACACGCTTCTTCACTGGTATGCGGACTTCAGAGATTGATGGTTTGAAGTGGCAATACGTAGATTTTAATTTGAAAACAATTTCTGTTCGTGAAACTTATGTGCATGGGCGAATGGATACAGTTAAGACGACAGGTTCTGCTAGAGATATTCAAATGAACTCTCATGTTTATGAGGCTTTGGAAAAGCAATTCAAGTTAACAGGGAAAGGAGAGTTCGTTTTTACTAATGCTTCAGGGAACCCTTTGGATAAAGGGAATGTCCGAGATCGAATTTGGAAGCCTGCGCTAAAAGAGATGGGGTTAAAGTATCGTCGTCCGTACGAAACGCGTCATACTTATGCCACTCTGATGCTGGCCGCTGGTGAAGCCCCTGAGTGGATAGCTAGGCAAATGGGGCATACGACGACCAAGATGCTTTTTCAGACATACAGCCGTTTCGTTCCTAATTTAACGCGGAATGATGGAAGTGCATTTGAACGTCTATTGAAAAAAGCTAATAGTGGTGGGTTAGGAGGGGATAAATGAAGTATTCTCCTTTGACAATCCATTGCACTAGTTTGTGCTTCGATGTGATTCAAGGGCAACATTTCAAAGCCATGTCACATCAGGATATCGATGAAAGCTATCAAGAAGTCTATTGTTTGGTAAGAGAAAGAACGTCATTACACCCAATGCATTATGTAAGAGAGCATAAGTTTGTGAGTGAGGTGGCGGAAGTTGTAGTAACGGTGCTTCATCACTGCTTGAATGAGCCTCTAAAGCGGGATTCTGATTGGGTACTTGAAGTTATTGAAGCATCAATTGATAAGTCAATAAAACGATATGTAAATTGAATGCTTAGCTTTATTGCTCATAGCTCCTAGAACGTCGATGTTCGCTCGAATCTAGGGGCTAAAATATTATTGTTACTTCTGCACGAATGTTCGTTTCGATTGTTACTAAAAAGTAAATGAGATTTAAAAGGGATTAATATGCTTAAAGTTGGAGTGATCGATTATATAGCGACAGGAGAAGGTCGACATATATATATAAAAACCGGAACTGAAGACTCTATTCGACGCAACGTTGGAGATTGGCTTTATCAAGGTGCAGACGTATATTCTATTGAAGAATGGTTGGAAATTGATAGAGCCTCTGATTCCAGTAATCAGCGAAACTCAGCTGTAGTTATTCTTAAAACATATGCTCCTGCGTTATGGGATGCGATGGTAAAAGGTTTAGTTATGAAAGTGGACATTGAATACCACGATAATCAAAGCTAACTAAGGCTTCGCTTTAGCTACATTCATGAACCTCATCTTGGTAGATACGTTTTTCACAAGCTTATAAACCTCATTTCGAAACCCCTTTCAAATATTATGCTTCTCAACGAAACGACTTAGTTTGAGAGGCCTATCATGTGCAAACTATCTAGCTACAGCAAATACCAAAAGCGTGTAATCAAGTTCTTAAATGACCAACTTGGTACCGATACGCCTTTCACTTATGAAAGAACCCAAACAAATCACTTAAAAGTACTTATTGATGGTGTGCCTAAGCCTATTTTTACTGGGTCGACGCCATCTGATTTTAAATCCATTAATAATTTCATGGCTGAAGTCAAGCGTGAAATTAGAGCGAGTAAAGTTGAAGAGGATGATTGCAAACCGACTCCTCAATTACCAAATCCGATAGTGGTATCTAACGATAAGCTAATACAGGGGTGCATCAAATCGCTGCGCACACGCTTGCCTGTTTTGAAGTCTCAAGAAGAAACTCGTGTTTTAGAGACTCATGAGTTAGAGGATATCAACTCGAATCGCTTAGATGCGGTAAAACATTCTATCTCATTCGCACTACAGGCTCGTAAAGACGGTGTTTACATAAAGCGAAATGAAATGAAAGAGCTTGAGCAAGCAATTCTAAAGCATTTAAATTTCATGCTGCCAACAATGGCTTATTACGCTGAACTTCTCGTTAATAAAAACAAGTGTAACCAGAAGAGTCTTGAACCTTTACCTGCAGAAACCGTGATGAACGAGTCTGATGTTCGAGAGTTTCGAGCTACGACTGTCGTGAGCATAGATTCTCCGTCGAGAGAGAGGGAGAAAGAAGAAAGCCTAACCACTTCTAAAGAAGCAAAAAAGCAGAACATTGCTCATTCAGCTAAACAAACCAAAGATTCCGCCTTAGAGTTGATGACAATGTCAGCGGATAATCGAGTGAGTTTGCTACGAAATCTGACCAAAGCGCAGGCACTAACACTCATTGATGACTTAAACTATGCGTTAGCTTTGAACCGCGAACAAGATATTGAAGCCGTTGTTGAGTTAATCCGTGAAAAAGACCTGCCTTTAGAAGCCATCATTTCTCGTTTAGAGGCCGCTTAAGGTGAAAAAAATTAACCCGCTATCGTTTAACAGTTTGGTGTTTGAATAATATGAAAACTTCTTTAGCAACTATACCTACTAGTTCAATAGGATATAACTTTGATATCGTTATTTGTCATTGGAGCGATCGCTTAACGGCTTATCGCAACTATCCAGATGGTAGACAAGATATGATTGAGGGAGGTATTGGTATTGGTCTAGATTTTATCTGTAATGAGGCGACCAGAGATGGGTGGTTATCTGCCGTTCCTAAACCGTTGTTAGCTCAGAGTGAAATTTTTCCAGATCACCAGTACCAAATGCTCTGGCTTGCAGCTAATAGTGTCAACGCTAGAGAGATACTAAATGTCCGACCGATTATTCTAGCGATGCTCTGTGAGCATTACCCTGTTGATAATGAACAGGCTCTAGGACTAGCAAATCAGGGACAAAGAAAGATCCTAGAGCAACTTGGACTTGCAGGCACCAAGTCTGCGTTAAGATTTATCGATAAGTTAGATTTGACGTATGAACGTGCGGGGGAAATCTTCCACGTGATGAAGCTCCTTGATGCCAGAACTTGCCATTATAAGAGGTTCAGTCATTACAAAAAAATCAACTTCTCTAGCTTATCATTAGACAATACACATCCATTTCTGACAGGTACACGTCTAGGTCAATCATTGGAGAACACCGGCTACACAACGCGACTAAAACTAACGTTATGCATCGAAGATTCATTGCGACTTGGTCAAGCGTTGGGAGTACAAGAGCCAATGCAAAACATTGTTCGCCTTGAAAACAATGAGGCTTTGGTTGCGTTGCATGATGATTGGGTGCAAAGACATAACTTAGCTCGAACACAGTCTATGAGGCCCATTGACGCCAATATACCCTATATGCGCTACCTTTGTAAGACAGACAAGATAGAGCAGATCCAAGATTATGATGACCTATGCAAGGAAGGCGCTGAGATGCGCCATTGTATCGCTGTTTATCATAACCGTATTGCTCAAGGTCGGTATGCTGTATTTAGACTTTTTCAACCTGAGCGAATGACCATTGGGGTTAGTATTCTTCCCGGCAAATCATTTCCCTTTGAAATCGATCAAATTGCTGGCGCTCGAAATAAACTAGCAACCGAAAGTACCCGTAAAGTTATATTTGATTGGCTTGAATCAGCAAGAAAAGCCAAGATAAATTGATTGTTTTTTGTAAGCTTACCAATATCCCACACATTTTATTTTAGGTAAACGGGTCACATAATCAAAACGTAATATCGTATATCGTAGCAGTCCAATAAATCGTGACAAGGAACCTTCATGAATCTTATGCAGCAGTACCGATATAAACGCTACATAGCGAGGAGTCACGAGTTGGCAATATTGCGAGGATAAAATCGCCCAATAGCCAGCGGGCGATTCAATAACCCACTCACCATTCGATAATCATCAATAAACAGCGTCAGCAGTAGGAGCACTCATTGGCCTCAATTGAAAGCAAATATATTACCACTCTGTTCAGTGAATTAAACCAATACGGCCTGCGTGGTAACAGCGCATTATGGTCCATCTTACCCGTCGAGTTAATCGCCAATAGCGACCGCTACACCACCGTAGGCTTACTTAAATGGGTGGATGATTACGTTGTGACACTACTTGAGCAAGCAAGGCTTGCATCGAGTGAAGCAGGACTAGTCGGATGGCGAGCAAACGACAGCAATGACATCTATATCGAGTCTCTTAATCAAGGTGGTATGTCGGGTGGGCTACTTGATATACGTTATTGGCAAGAGGTGATGCGGCCAATGCTTGAGCAGCGCTGTCTGCAGCTAGAGCAAGGGTTACAGTTTAAGCAACAGCATCATTTGGAAAGCGTGTTTTTTATTGGCGATCTTCATGCTCAGCAAGATAAATTAACCACTTTGCTCGACAGCCAAGGGCTACCAGAACAGAGTGATGACTCTAATACCACCATTGTCTTCATTGGGGATTTAGTTGATAACAGCCCAAATTCAGCAACCGATCATATCGCGACGCTGAATACGGTTAAAAACTTAGTCGACAATAAACAAGCGCTTTGCTTACTAGGCAACCACGAGTTTAATGCGGTGGGTTGGTACCTAAAGGGCGCTGACGGAAAGCACCTTCGCGATCGCAGTAAAGCAGGCAATCAAAAACAACACGCGCATTTTCTCGCGCAGGTTGGTGAAGACTCGCCATTACATCAACATTGGGTCGAGTGGTTTATGACCCTGCCTTTGTATCTTAATTGTGGCGATATTCGTGCTATTCATGCCTGCTGGCACGAAGAGAGCATCGCACGCTTAGAGCAGTACCTTAATCCAGACCGTTCACTAAAATCAGAACATTGGGAAGAGGCTTTTAATCGTAATCACGAACTGTTTGGTCTAATTGAAACTCTGCTTAAAGGGCCAGAAGCACATTTGCCACAAGGCATTAGCTTTGCAGATAAGAATGGCATTGAGCGTAACGACATTCGTGTTGCTTGGTGGAAAGACGAGTACGCAGTAGATAGCTATCGAGAATTGGCGGTGGTTCCAGCTGCTCAAAAAACATCCATCCCCGATACGCCCGTTGAGTGTGGTGCAATGGCTTACAACACGCCACCTTTGTTTCCTGTCATCGTCGGCCACTACACACTCCCCCTGACACCGTTTCCGCAACCTGTGAGCGAGAGTGTCGTGTGCGTTGATTATAACGCCGCGAAGGAAGAGAACCCATTGGTGGGCTATCACGCTTATCTGCCCGGTTGGGACGAGTCACCCAACGAGTTAATCGGATCGCATGGCTTTGCGTATGCGAATGAACTGAACTGTGCTGAGGTGGTTAGCAACGGTATTACTCAACTGCTAAACGCGATGTTAGCCACGCTACCGGCAGCAAAAGCTGACAATGGCTTTTCTCAAACAGTGAGTGAAGTGCTGCTAACCGAATGGGACCCAATTGGGGTTTATGACCCTGATGAGGTGGATGAAGATTTGGCGGATGAGTATTCGCAATACGAGCCTGATGTTAATCGGTTGGCACAAACAGGCAATCTTCAGCAACTCGCGGCTTATTTACTGTTAACTGAGCAGCATGTTATTGGTGTTGAGCGAGAAGATGGCGCAGATTACTGCACAAAAACAGCGTACAAATTGGTAGAAAAATGGTCAGAGCTATTATCACAACAAAGTGAAGGCGATTTTGATAGTTTGTTCTGATAATTATTCGATATTTTTACAGTTACTCCAAACCGATGAGTTCTAAATGACTAAATATACAAGAAAAGCCAGTAAACATGGCCAGAAACCAACCTACACATTTACCGAAGTTAATAATCGAACGCTCAACGTGGTTAGAGACAATGATGGTGATCTGTTTGAGTACAATTTTTCTATTGGGCACAAATTTGAAACGTACGCTGGTACACCAGTAGAAATGATTGGTCTTAACCCTAATGGGGGGAACCCAGATTCAGGCTACTACATCATTGTGCGAGAAATTACACCGGAAGGTTTAGGTAAGTTAACAGATGTCAGCGCACAGAATCAGGTTGATAAAATTTATTGGGGTCTTAAACAAGCTGATGATTCTTCGATCAGTGGTGAAATCAATACACAAGAGTCACAGGAGTATGTTGAAGGAGCTGTTAAACAAGTCACTGTTAATAAATATGAAAGGGATCCAAAGGCAAGAAAAGCATGTATCGAATATTACGGTACAAGATGCCAGATTTGCAGTTTCGACTTTGCGAAAAAGTACGGACCTCATGGGTCGGGGTTCATTGAAGTTCATCATATCAAGCCCCTTAATACCATCGCTAAAAGCTACAAGGTAGATCCAGTTAAAGACTTAATCCCAGTCTGTTCAAACTGCCATTCAATTTTACATCGAGGAACAAATCCTCTGAGTGTTGACGGCTTACGCTCAATTCTGAATTAAGGGAGTAAAATGATGGAAAATGAAATAGTTCAACGAATTATCGCACATTTTAACAATGACGAATGTCTCGTTACAGGTAAGAAAAGCTATGAAGCGACCCTAAGAGGCAAGACTATCATTGTGAAGTGCAATGGCTGCATTGAAGAAAATATTAAAGTGCTAGATGATGGTTCTATTAGACACAAAGAGATGACATTTAATAGCTTCGTTGAATGGCTATATTGGTATGAGATGTAAGCTTATAAGTCGCTATCATTTACGCGCTTCAATTAGAATACCTCTCGTCAATGAAAGGTATCTATCATGTACAAACAATCAGGCTTTGCTCTATTTAAGAGCATAACCTTGATGTCGTGGTGATCCCCACTCGTGTAAAGACTTACAAATAACTGGCACTATTTCCGACTTTTGCTGCA